>NZ_JAHDIG010000032.1:0-7401 GCF_020630935.1 Bernardetia sp. | reverse complement strand
GGAGGAGGAATCCCAAAAGAAATTATAAATAATATTTTTGACCCGTTTTTTACAACAAAAGAGGTTGGCAAAGGAACAGGATTAGGCTTAGACATCACGCAGCGCATCATTCAGCAGCACAAAGGCAGCATAAAAGTACATTCTGAAAACGGAAACACCACCTTTGAAATTTGTATTCCTATCAAAAAAGAAAGTTAATTGTAATTTTTTACTTTTCTGAACAACTTACTGGCTGTTCTGTTTTTCTATGGTTATCTCAAAGGTAAGCCTTTTGACCTACACAATACAGATATTTTTTTCTATTCTAAATTCAATAATCTAAACTTTACATTTATTCATGTCTAACAAAAAACTTTTTATCATCATTGGTGCTGTCGTTTTATTCGTTATCTTAGGTGTAACAGGCAAAAAAATGGGGTGGTTTGGTACACCAGAAGGCATTGAAGTAGAGTTTTTACCTGCTAAACGTGTTCAGATAGTGGAAAGAGTGAGTGCGTCAGGCAAAATTTATCCAGAAGTAGAGGTAAAGCTCTCTCCAGACGTATCTGGAGAAATTACAGAATTATTGGTAAAAGAAGGAGACTCTGTCAAGGAAGGACAACTGCTTTTAAAAATTCGTCCTGACACTTATCAAACTGCCGTCGACAGAACTCGTGCTTCTCTAGGTTCACAAGGAGCAAATATAGAACAAGCTAATGCAAGATTACAACAATCAAAAGCACAGTATTTTAGAGCTAAGGCAGATTTTGGAAGACAAAAACAGCTTTATGAAGACAAAATAATTTCCTTACAAGATTTTCAAGCTGCCGAAGCAAGTTTTAAAGTTGCTGAATCTGAACTTCAAGCTGCCGAAAAAACAGTAGAAAGTGCAAGATATGCCTTGCAAAGTGCTAGAGCCACCTTGCAAGAGGCACAAGCTAACCTCTCTCTGACTACTATTTTTGCTCCACAGAGTGGAATTATTTCCTCTCTCAATGTAGAAGAAGGCGAACGTGTGGTAGGAACAGTACAAATGACAGGAACAGAACTTTTGCGTATTGCTGAATTTAAAAATATGGAAGTTAGGGTAAATGTGAATGAAAATGATATTATCCGAATTGAAATGAACGATACAGCTTATGTTGAAGTAGATGCCTATGAAGACCAAAAGTTTA
Source organism: Bernardetia sp. (assembly GCF_020630935.1). Taxonomy (NCBI): domain Bacteria; kingdom Pseudomonadati; phylum Bacteroidota; class Cytophagia; order Cytophagales; family Bernardetiaceae; genus Bernardetia; species Bernardetia sp. Next base: position 6,247 of record NZ_JAHDIG010000032.1, on the reverse strand, counting down.
TTGGTATTGTTACTTCTATTGCCAAATCTGCTAATAATTTACAAACTGTTACGGCTGATGCTGTTACCGAGTTTGAGGTCAAGATTAGAATGGAAAGAGATTCATATAAACAATTATTAGAAAAAAGAAATTTTCCTTTCCTTCCTGGAATGACGGCAAATGTAGAGATTATTACCAACAGAAAAAACAATGTACTTGCTGTTCCGTTGGCAGCCGTTACGGTTCGTAAAGAGGGAGAAAAAAAGGAAGAAAAAGGTGGATGGGGTAAGAAAAAAGATGACGATAATGAAGATAAAGATTCTAAAAATGCTACAAAAGAAAAAGTTAAAGAGGTTGTCTTTGTCAGAGATGGAGACAATCAAGTTAAGAAAGTAGAAGTCAAAACAGGGATAAGCGACTTTGAAAATATAGAAATTTTAAGTGGGGTAGAAGAAGGAAAAGAAGTGGTGGTTGCGCCATACAATGCAGTTTCTAAAACTTTGGAAGATGAAAGCAAAGTAAGAATTGCAAAAGACAAAAAAGCAAAGTAAATTGCAAGATATTATTAATGTAAAATGGAAAAGTCTGCAAACAGTATCATATTCTACATTTGTAATTAGCTGCTTTCGCCTAAAATAGCCTATTGTATTACTTCAAGACAAAATTATGACATTAGCTAATATAGATTTTTATAGAAATATTCAAATAGAAAAATTTAAAGAACTTGCAGGGGTTACAGGGTTTGACACAGGCATTGATATCGACCAAATATACCCTCAAATAAAAGATGCAAAAGTCATTGCAGAACTAGGTGTTGGTTATGGTAGAGCCATCGAAGAACTTGAAAAGCGTGGTTTTGAAGGTAAAATTTATGGTGTAGAAAGAGTACAAGCTTTTGTTGATTATATACAAAATGAATACGACAATGAAAACTTGTCTATGCTGCATCAAGATATTGAAGAGTTGGAACTACCAGAAAAAGTAGATGCTGTTTTGTGGCTTTGGTCTGGCATATTAGAACAAAACCTAGAGCAACAACGAGATTCTATTTGCAAAATTAGAAAATATCTCAAAACAGGTGGCAAATTGTTTATTGAAGCCCCACAAGACAAAATAAAGTTTGTGGGAATGAAAATCAATAAACACTATATCCGTGTAGAAATGGATTGGGGAACGCTAGATGCTTACATGCCTTACGAAGAAGATATGCATCTTATCAAAGAATCTTGTCATTACAAATCTTTAGAGCTTATAAAATATCAATCTACAACAGGATTGGATAGGGTTTTTTATGTTTTTGAAAACTAAACTACTTACTAGCCTTTACACTCAGACCTTTAGTAAGGATAATCCATGCATTATCCCTACCGATAATTACCTAAATTTACCACAACTTGATAACTACAAAACTACCAAAAGTAGGCACAACTATTTTTACAGTAATGTCTGCATTGGCTCAAAAACACAATGCTATTAATCTTTCCCAAGGTTTTCCAGATTTTAAAGTAGATAATACTTTACTACAAGAAGTTACTAGAGCAATGCAAAACAATTTCAACCAGTATGCTCCTATGGCTGGTTTTATGCCCTTACGTGAACAAATTGCTCAAAAAATAGAAAATATATACAATATAAATATTTGCCCAGATACTGAAACAACTGTTCTTTCAGGAGCATCAGAAGGGATTTTTGCTGCTATTGCTGCCACAGTAAGAGAAAATGATGAAGTGATTATTTTCGAACCTGCTTATGATTTATACGTTCCTGCTATTGAACTACAAGGAGGAATTGTAAGACGAGTTTCTCTTTCTGCGCCTAGTTTTAGACCCGATTTTGAACAACTCAAACGCCTTATTTCGCCAAAAACACGCTTGATTATTTTCAATACACCACACAATCCGACAGGTTCTGCGTGGACAAGTGAAGACTTGAAAGCCTTAGATTCGCTTTTGGAAGGAACTCAAATTTTGGTAGTGAGTGATGAAGTGTATGAACATCTAATTTTTGATAATAAAAAACACGAAAGCGTTTTGGCATATTCAAATTTGAAAGAACGTTCGTTTGCTGTTTTTTCATTTGGCAAGACCTTTCACGCCACAGGCTGGAAGGTTGGCTATGTTGTAGCTCCTAAAAAACTTACCAAAGAACTTCGAAAAATACATCAGTATATTACTTTTAGTACTGTTACGCCCATTCAAGTTGCTTTGTCAGAGTTTTTAAAAAATGAAGAAAACTATATTCATTTAGCCTCTTTCTATCAAGAAAAAAGAGATTATTTGTGCAAACTCTTAGAAGAAACCAAATTTAGATTTACGCCATCTGAAGGAACATATTTTCAGCTTGTTGATTATTCGGCTATTTCAGAGGAAAAAGATACAGATTTTGCTATTTGGCTTACTGAAAATATTGGAGTAGCTAGTATTCCAATTTCTCCATTTTATCAAAATGAAAACGATAATTCAGCCAAAATGCTTCGTCTTTGTTTTGCAAAAAATAATGAAACCTTAGAGAAAGCTGTAGAGAAATTGAGTAAAATTTAGAAAGTTATATGGACACACAAACACCAACACATTTAGTCATTAATTGGATAGATATAGAAAATAGTACAATTTTAGTAGGAGCAACTGATAATTTGCGTTGGAAATGGGACACAGAAGAAGGGATGAGTGGAGCAGATGCTTTTTCCTTCGTATGTGCAGAAGTAGAGTTTTATCCTTCTCACCTACGGCAATCACCTAATCGAAAAGCTACTTTTCACTGCGACCACGAAAACTCTGATGGTCTGATGAGTTTGGCAACAAAAGGCTTGGCAGATTTATTTAAAATCGCTTACAAAATAAAAGACCAAAATCTAAAGCTCAACGAAGCAAGAGAAAAATATTTTGGTCTTGAGATATTTTTGGATAAAAAATAATTTACCAAAACTACTCTTTATCTAGTTTTTTCCATACCTCAAAATATCCTTTTTGGAAATTTTTATTAAGTGCAGGGTCTAACAAAACATATCTTGTAATGACTTCTTCTGGGCTGGCTTCTGGCTGGAGATAATAATCTTTTTTACCAATATCTTGTCCCAACTGTTGCCATTCATTTTTAGAAATTTCTACTTCTGTAAGACGTTTGAGAAGAGAGTTTGTTAAAGGCAAATCTAATTGAGAATAACGGACTGCTGAATAAAGAAGAAGTTCTTTTTCTGTTTGTATTTGAAGCTTTTTCCCCAAATGCTTCCAAAACGAAGTAGAATCAGCTTTTGTAAGTCCCTCTGCAAGTCCTATATTTAGTTCTAAGGAATTAAGAGCTTCTTCCCAGTTCTGAATCACGATAGCATCTTTTGTTCTTTTTGCCAATTTTTGGGTGAGTATTGCTTCATGTCTGCTTAGTTTTTCTCGGCTATCTTTGTCTTTTGTATTCAAAATAGATTTCGATTTTGTTACAAAATCGACAGCTTCTGACAAGTTATTTTCATATAACGAACTTGTAATTTGTGCATCTAGGTACTCCAACTGGTCTTTTTGTGCTTTTGCAAGGCGTGGAGCAAGTTGGTCGTCGCAGTTGGGAAGAAATGGATTTTCTAAGCAAATTTCTTTGGCTTGAGAGAAAAAATGAAATGCTTCATCAAACTCTAAGTTTTTGGCTGCATAATCACCTTTTCGCACAAAAAAGGCAAACAAATCGTAATAGACACTCTCAATAGATGCTCTCAAATCGTTTTCGTTTTCCAATACAGTATTCAACTTTTCTCCTTTTGGCAAATGAGAAAGGTCTTGACGAGCATTTTCAAAATCTCCTTCTTGATAAAAAAGTTGCGCTCTACGAATTAAAGAAGGCGCATGAGTAGGACATTTTTGTAATACAGAACTAAATGCCATTTGAGCAGAGTTTGCCTTTGCTTCTTCCAAGAATTTTTTTCCTTTCTGATATTCATCTTGGCAGAATTTTTCTGATTCAGTCGTTTTAGTAAAGACTGTCGAATGAGTTTGTGTATAGGTGGTCTTAAGCTTGCTAAGTTGTTTACGAAGCTCTGCTGGGTCTTGTCCTTCTGTTATGAGTTCGTTGGAGTAGGCATCCAATTTTTTAATGGCTTTCTGAATGTATTCTAATTTTTGTTTTACTTCTGTGTCATCTTGTATTTTTTTGTTTCGAATGGCTTCTAAATCTTGCAAAAACTCTTTGATTTTTTGTGATTCTTTGTAGTACTCATCAATCAGCGTTACACGAGAACGCAGAGCTTTCTCTTGTAAGTCTCCATAATGAAAAACTATATTTTCTATCAAGATAGGACGTATATCATCTGATTTGGTAAACGCAACCTCTACATTTAGCTTGTGGTTTACATCAAATTCTACATTACTAAACTCTTTCTTTATCGTCGAATCGTCTTCCTTTTGATTTTCGTGTCCCCAAATAATATTAAAACTAATTTGTTCGGGTAATAAATAATCAGCTATTGAAAGATTTCGATATGTTCCTCCTACAACTTCCTTAGAGAAAAACGCAATATTATAGTTTCCTTCTTTTTCTGAATCGTGTGCAATTTCTACATCATATTTCAACTCATAAGAAGATTTTGTTTCATATTTAGATAAAATCTCTAAAGCAAATTGAGGAAATGTATCCCCTTGTAATGTAGGAGATTTATCTTTTTCGAAAGTAAATTCCATCACACTAATCTCATTTTCATCTAGCTTATTTACAGTAGAAACTTGCCCTAAAACCAACGAAAACATGGAAGAGAATAAGGATAAAATAAGTGTAAAACACAATTTTGGTAGCAAAAAACTGCTTGTAGTAGAAAAAAAATGATTCATAAAATCGAATATATATTTATAATTTTGCCTCAATGCTACTATAACCTTTAAGAATTTTATAGTTTTATAACGGAAATATACACAAAACCTTATAAAATACACAACAGACTACTACTGAGAAATTTTGTTTTATTTTGAAGAAATTCTGATTCAAAATATTTTCATTTATTTTTGTTCCTTCTATAATTTCCTCAAAACATTTTATATAAAAAAGTATTTATCCATTTTGATAATTACCTTTGTGCTTTTGTTTTGTTTAATTAACTGCAAATAGGCATTTAATTAATCGCTAAAAATTAATCACTACCTCATTTGCTTATGAATTTTTCTGTAACAGACAACCATTTTTTTAAGGAAACTTCTCTTTTAAAAGAAGAAAAAAAAGGAATAATTACTCACAGAAGTCCCTCAAATATTGCTCTGATAAAATATTGGGGCAAACATGGCGTACAGCTTCCCAACAATCCTTCTCTTAGTTTTACGCTTACCAATGCTTTTACAGAAACAAAACTAGACTATCAAACCAAAAACGAAACAGAGTCTAAATCTGAAATTTCTTTAGAGTTTTGGTTTGAAAACAAGAAAAACGAAAAATTTGAACAAAAAATACGTAAGTTTTTAGAAAGTCTGTTGCCTACACAGCCTTATTTGGGTTTTGTTCATCTCAAAATATACTCTCAAAATTCCTTTCCTCACTCGGCTGGGATTGCTTCGTCAGCTTCTAGTATGGCAGCTTTGGCTCTTTGCTTGTGCGATTTGGAAAAAAGACTGTTAAATACACTTCAAAACACAGAAGAATTTTATCAAAAAGCCTCCTATTTGGCTCGTTTGGGTTCTGGAAGTGCGGCTCGTTCTGTTTATTCAAACATTCCCATCACAACGTGGGGAAAAACAGATGTGGTAAAAGATTCGTCTGACCTTTGGGCAAGTCCTTATACTTTACCTATCCACGATATTTTTCAAAATTATCAAGATACGATTCTGATAGTTTCAGCAGAAGAAAAAAGTGTTTCTAGTCGTGCAGGTCATGCGCTTATGGAAACGAATCCATTTGCCAAAACTCGTTATGAACTGGCTCACTCCAACCTTCAAAAATTAGCATTTGCACTAGAAAACGGTGATACAGATACATTTATTGAAGTTGTAGAAAATGAAGCCTTTGTTTTACATGCGCTGATGATGTGTAGCTCTCCTCCTTTTATTTTGATGGAAACAGGAACACTAACCATTATTAAAAAAATTCAAGCCTTTAGAAGAGAAACAAACATTCCTATCTGTTTTACGCTTGATGCAGGTGCAAATGTACATGTTTTGTATCCGAACAAATACAAAAAAGAATGTTTAGACTTTATAGACAAAAAACTAAAACCGTTTTGTTTTGAAGGAAAATACTTGAAAGACCATGTCAGTAATCAGTAATCAGTAATCAGTAATCAGTAATCAGTAATCAGTAATCAGTA
>NZ_JAHDIG010000031.1 GCF_020630935.1 Bernardetia sp. | reverse complement strand
ATTCCACCATCCGTTTCTAAATAAGCTGGAAATTCTGCACTTAGTGAAATAGTTGCAGAAACCACCAAAGCACAGATAAGCATAGTAAAAGTCAAGCGATTGGTAATTGATTCAGCTTTCCTAAGAATCGGCTCATCTGCTTGAACTTTGATATCGAAGTTAAACTCTCCTTTTCTAAGTTTTTTGAGAATATATCGAATTTCAGAAGGGAAATTATATAAAAGTCCTCCAAATTCGGTCAGTGTGTAGGAAAGTTCTGAATTGACATTTGCTACTGAATATTCCTCTGCCAAAATCTTGACACCATAAGGACGAATATACTCCAAACTTTGAAATTCTGGATGAAGCGTGTTACCAATTCCCTCCAAAATTACTAAAGCACGCAAAATCAAGAACACCACTCCGGGCATTTCTAAACGATAGGTATAAATTATTTTTTGTAATCTTTCTGTCAAGTCTGCCATTCCCATATCGCCAGCAGCATCCAAAACAACAAACTCCTCAATCAGTTCGTGCAAATCGTACTCAAAACTTCGCATGTCTTCAATCTCACTATCAATGGCGAGCTTTCGAAGATTAGCAGCCATTCCACGAGCATCTTGTTTGGCAAGATTGATAAACACTCCAGCAAAAGCAAATTTTTGATGAGTCATTAGTTTTCCTACCATTCCAAAATCTAACAGAACAATTTTTCCGTTAGGTTTTATCAAAATATTCCCAGGGTGAGGGTCGGCGTGAAAAAGTCCGTATTCGAAGATTTGAGTTAGGTAAATATCCATTCCCTTTTCAGCTATGCGTTTTGAGTCTAAACCCCAAGCTTCAAGCTGTGCAATGTCCGTAATTTTACAACCACTTACATATTCAATTACCAAAACTTTAGAAGTTGAAATATCTAAATAAGGCTTCGGAACATGAAAATCTTCTTTTTTGTCTCTATACATTTTTCTGAACTGTTCCATGTGCCTTGCTTCAGTCATGTAATCCAGTTCTTTCTGCATTGTCTTTTCAAATGCCGTAACTACTTCTAAAGGGTTTAGAATACCAGCCGAGATAAAAAAGTTTTCTGTAAGACGAACAAATTCAGAGAGTAAGGCAAGGTCAGTCTTTACTTTTGCACGCACATTAGGACGCTGAACTTTTACCACTACATCTTCTCCTGTATGTAGCCTAGCACGGTGTACTTGTCCAATAGAGGCTGCTCCAATCGGCACTTCATCAAAAAATTGGAAAAGTTCTTCTGTCGTTTGTCCAGTCTCTATAAAAATAATTTCTTTAGCAATTTCTGTATCGAAAGGCTGAACACTGCTCTGTAATTTTTTAAACTCTACAATCAAATCTTCAGGCACAAAGTCTGGACGATTACTAAGCACTTGAGCCAGCTTTACGAAGGTTGGTCCTAACTCTTCAATAACCATTCTGACACGTTCGGAACGAGTGGAATATACCATCAGTGCCTCACTTTCTCCTGCTTCATTACTTGTCCAAGTGAGTGTTGTGCGTGGTGGAATCAGTTTTTGAAGAGGTGTATTCATTACAATATCTTCAAAACCATATTTCAACAATACTTGAATAAGCTGTCTGAGGCGATTTATATTTTTAACGGTATTTTGAAAAAACATATAGACTGAATTGATAATTCATTAATGGACAATGGATAATTATTCTTAGAGTACTGGACATGATAAAAAAATTGTTGGTGTTGCTACACTAAAAGACCAACGAACGGTGGTTTTTCTCTGTTCTGTGAATCAATGATTTAATTATCAATTATCCATTTTAAATTTTCCATTGACTTACTTATATAAAATTACATATATAAAGCAGAAAAGCCAAATTCCAGTCTTTTTGTTATGGAAAGACAGAAATTTGGCTTTATTTATCAATAACTAATTGCTAAGGTGCAAAAAGGTAATGCAATTTGTAAATCACCTTTGATTATTTTGCAGCAGCAGCTTTAGCAGGGGCTTTCTTTACAGTTTTAGTAGCTTTTTTTTCGCTTTGCTCTACTTCACCTACGATACCAGCGTTAGCTTCTAATACTTTAACACGCTCAGTAAGTTCAGTAACTTCTTTGTTTGAAGCAAATTTGAAAGAACGAACTACTTTTTCTACGATAGAAGAAAGCTGTCCTTCGAATTCTTTTTTCTTTTCTTCAGTAGTGTCGAAAAACTCATCTACTAATTTTTTTCCTTCATCAGCAGAGATTTTGCGCTCATCAACTAATTTGTCAACTACTTCTTGTAATTTTTCAGCAGTCAATGAAACAACACCAACACCAGTATAAACGAGTTTCTTTAATAAATCTTCCATAAGACTAAAATTTAAAAGGTTTTTATTTGGAATAAAAAGTTATACAGCAAGTCAGTAATTTAAGTTTTAAATCGCTGAAACAAGTTCACTTTTTACACACACTAAAAAAGTTTTTTTGTTATGCTTGCATACCAATAACGATACAAAGTAACAATAAGTTGCACTAAAATCCAAGTTTTTTATTACAAAAACTGAATATTTCGTTCATTTCTATAAAAATGATACTTTTGTTTCAATTTTTTCAATAAAACAAGTATTTTTTTTACAAAAAACAAACCAACATTTATAAAATGACCATTAGTCATTTTCAGCCATCTATTCATTGCTTGTTGGATAGAAAGAGTAAGTGTATTCTGTCCAAGAAGATAGTTTAGGCTCGCTTGAGCTTTCCAATGTATTATACTCTTCTAATTTAACTAAATAATCGTTATTGTATGTTTTTTTCTGATGCCAAGTAAGTTTTCCACTTGAAAAATGCCTTATCTCAACTGTATAAGAATCTTTACCTAGCTTTTTATAAGTATAGGTTATAATAGTTTCTGTTTTCGTATCAATATGCGAAAGTGTTGCTTTAAGCACTTTTTTCTTTACTTTTCCTTTGAAGTCTCCTTCTTCGATATAAAAATATTCTTCTGTTTTTATATCAGCACTCTCATAATTATGACTTTTTTCAGAAAAATGTTCACTTCTATTGAGCAAAGAGTTTTTGTTGTAGATGGCGTGCATCTCATAAATCATTTCTGTTGCAGAATCAAGAAAATGTAATTCTTCTGCTAAGTTTCCATATTTATCATACGAATAACTAATATTCACTTTATTACTAGAACCATAGTTATCCATTTTATCAAATGTAGAATCATATCTTACTTCTTGAACTATCTTATCTTTATCAAATACAAAGTTCGATTTTACATACTGATAGAAACCCATTTTATCATAAATTTCAATTTTCTGATTTTTTGAAAGGTAAGAATAAGAGACAGTTCCATTAGCAAAACTTTCGCCATATACCCCTTCTAATTCTGTAATTCTTCCTAACGAATCATATTCTCGTTCTTCGCCAGCATGGTAAAGAAATTGTTCCCATTTTATCAAATTTCCAGCTTCATCAAAATTGTATTCTGAAAAATCTTCTCTTGTAGTATCTTGTTTATAGATACTATATTGAACGCCACTTATTTTTTTGACTTTTTTAGGAATAGGTTGGAATTTTTCTAAGACAAAATTATCTTGAGAAAAAACAGCAAAAGGCAATAGTAAAAGTATAAGGGGGGCAACTATGTATTTCATAAGTTTTTTCTAGTAAAAAATGTATTGATAATATATCCAACAGTCGTTTCAAAATCATTTACAAATTCATACAAGGCAATTTGACTGTAAAAATAGAGCCTTCGTGAGGCTCACTTTCTAAGTGAATCGTTCCCCCTAATTTTTTGATAGCATTCTGAACAATGTAAAGTCCTAGTCCACTTCCCTTGGCTTGGTCGCTGGCACGAATAAACATATCAAATATAGTGGATTGATATTTCTTTGGAATACCAATTCCATTATCTAAAAACTCCATTTCTACGCCTCTGCTAGTGTCTTTTACTGTAACCTGCACCAGTGCATTGTCTTGAAAACGCTTAGAATACTTAATACCATTCTCAATAAAGTTCTGAATAATAGTATAAAGTAAACTTTCGTCTGTGCAAAACTCTTTTTTTGTATTTATATGCACTCTAAAATCAATATTTTCATAGTTTTCATAGAAAGAAAATGTATTGATGATACTGTTTATGAGTTCTTCAAAATCTATGACCTTTGTATTTAATTTTCCTTGTTTGATAGAGGATACTTTGGTCAAATCCTTGATGAGTTCGCTTAATTTTTTGACAGAGGTTTCTATCATTGTTGTGTATTGCTGTACAGTAGCATCTCCACTTTTTTCTATTCTGAAAAGATTCAAAACACCTTCTACTGAACTAATCGGTCCTTTCAAATCGTGCGACGAACGGTAGAGCAGCTGTTCCATTTCTTTATTTACAGAAACAATCTCATTTTGTGCTACTTTCAACGAATTTATATCAGCAACTGCCAAAATTGTCCCTAAAGACTCTACTTGGTCAGACTTTATTGGATTGCTACTTATCCATGTCCATAATCCATCACCAGATTTTTTGCGAAGTTGTAATTCATACTGTTCAGGTTGTATTTTTACTCTCTTTTGAATTGTACTGTGCGACTCTTCATCTATTGTATCTGGAAAAAGTAATTTATCAATAGTTTTACCAAGTAATTCACCTTGTACATGCCCTAAAAGTTCTAATACTCGCTCATTGACATATACAATTTCATCTTTACCATTTAATACAATGATTCCTTCACGCATTGTATCTATAAGCGTTCTATATTTCTGTTCACTTTGTTTTATTTTTCTTTCAGAACGTTTGCGCTCGCTAATATCACGTATCACAACAGCAATAGAAGTAGTCTCTTGAGTTTCGTTGAGCTTTATGGGAAAGAAAGAAACAGCTACATCTAATGGCATGTATTTTCTTCTATTGATAATTCGAAGTTCGGTTTCCCAAGACTCATACCTAGCAAACTGCAATACTTCTGTTCTTATTTTTTCTTGAGAAGAACGTGTAAAATATTCTAAAATACTTGTACCTATTACATCCTCTCTATTTTTTTTGTTGTATAGATTTTCTTCATCTACACCTAATAAGGTTTTGCCAGCTTCGTTTATAAATTTTATATTTCCGTCCTTATCTGTCAGTCCAATAAATTCATGACTACTTCCGATGAGCGAAATAAGTCTCTGATTTTCTTCTTTTGCAATTTTTTCTTGCGTTATATCTCTTGCCACTCCCAAAAACCCTATCAGATTACCCAAATTATCAAATTGTGGATTGATACGTTCTTCTAGCCACAAATATTTTTTTTCTGTGTGGTGTAAAATTCTGAATATTCTAGATATTTTAGTTTGTTTCCATATCGCTTCTTGTGTAGTTTCTAATACCTGCCTTCTATCTTTTGGATGAATAACACGCATCCAAGGAATAAATCCTTCATCAAAAAAATCAAGAGGGTAATTGAGAACGGACTGCAAGTGTTCGCTTACAAATGTGAGTTGATATGTGCCATTATTGGGGTCTATACCTACTGCATATACAATTTCATCAATATTATTGAGTAGTTGTTTATATTCTTGTCTATTTTTTACTATAGCTTCCTCATTTCGCTTTTGTTCTGTAACATTTCTAACAATCATCAAGACTTCTCCTCTCGTGCTGAGGTTCATACGAGCTTCCAAATGAATCAAGCCTTCATCTTTTGTAAGATGGTTGTATTGGATAGATTGTGGTTTTTTTGTCAGTAGCGTTTTCTGAATAGTTTGTTCTACTTTTCCAGAAACCATCAGTAGAAAAACATCTCCTATTTTCTTGCCCACAGGGTTTTGCAAATGATAGTAGTCTTGTTGGTCTGCTTTGTAATCCAAAATAGTTCCATCTTCTGAGAGTAAAAACATTTGGTCTGGAATAGTATCTAGTAAAACTTTGTTTTTAGCTTCACTTTGGCTCAACTGTTCTTGATTTTGTTTTGCTTTTGTAATGTCTGAAGCAATGAGAGCAAACCCTGTTACCTCGTCGTCTGTCATCATAGGAGCTATTCTGATGCTTAGCCATGTGGTACGAGATTGAGTATTAAAATTATAAATCAGACTTTCAAAACGTCCTATATTTTTAGTTTCATATACTTGTTCGAATATTTTTTTGAGTTGTCCTCTTTCATTAGGTGTAATGATGCCATAAACATTTCTACCCATCATTTCTGAAATAGAAGTTTCCTTCGGAGTACGGTTGATGTACTGTATATTACCATCTAAATCTACGTGCAATACATAATCAGGCGCAAATTTGATAAGAGAACGCCATTTGCCTTCATTATGACGACTCTTTGTAATGTCTGTAAACTGAAGTAGATAATGTTTTTGTTGGGCTATTTGCATCATCTGAACAGCCATCTTGACCCAAAAGAACTTTCCTTGCTCCTTGCGTCTCATCTTTATCTCAAATGTTCGTACAACTCTTCTTCTACGTGTACGGTTTCGAATTTGAGATAGGTCGCTACTACCAATAAGCATATTGATAGACTGCCCTATAATTTCTTCTCTATCATATTTGAATGATTTAAGAAATGGCTCATTGGCTACCTCTATTTCATTATCTGTGGCAGAAAAAATTAGTGTAGGGGAAGGGAGTAATTCTGCACATTTATAAATTAGAGCATCATTTGTTGAGCTTGAAGTAGAATCAGTGGTACTTTCGCTAGGTTGTCCTAGATTTATTTTGGTTAGCATTCCTGCTGTACCGACAAGTTTACTTCCTTTTTTGAGAGCCGTAATTTGAAGACGATAAAACTTTTCTTTATAATTTATAATTGAGTAAAACTCTTCTCCTAAAAGCACATCAGCGTGCGACTGCGCCGAAAAAACCCACTCATTGCCTTTTTCTTCTTCTAATACCCAAACTGTTTTTTGAATAATTTTAGTGGTATCAATTTCAAACTCCTCTGTCAATGCTCCCATAATATTCTCCACTACAAGCTCAGCATTTGTTTGCCAAACCAAAACAGGTAAATGCGACAACCATGCATACGGACTATTATCTGAATGAGCTAATTTAGGGTCTGAAAGTGGATTAAATTCTGGTCTTTCCATAAAAGTTATTTACTGCACCTATCTAAAATTATGAAGACTAAACTCAAATTACGTAAAAAAATTAGTATTAGAAATTTTCTGACCTTATAATTATAGTATTTTCATTTGAGTTAGATACCTTATTTTAATTTTATAGTTATTTTTATCTTCAAAAATACAAACTATTCGTACTTTTGATATATGCCAAAATTTTTAACAGGAAATGCTCTCAATCATAAGGTAGGAGAAATTATAGAAAAAGCTGAGAAAAGATTAATTCTTATTTCACCTTATATTCGTTTGCACTCATTTTATAAAAAACTTTTACAAGTAAAACTCATCAATCCTAATCTTGAAATTATTGTAGTGTTTGCCAAGAGTGGGAAAAATCCAATTAAAAATATTGCTGTCAGAGATGTTGAGTTTTTTAAACAATTTACCAATATCGAACTTCGAATTGAATCCAAACTCAATGCAAAATACTACGCCAACGAAAAAGAATCTATTCTAACCTCTATGGATTTGTACGACTACTCTCAAGAAAATCATATTGAAGCTGGCGTGTTGAGTAGCTCTCATGTTTTTAATAATATTTTGGGAGATTCCTTTGATATTCAAGCCTACGACCATTTTCTTACGGTGGTAGCTAAAAGTGAAATTATCTACAAAGCCGTTCCAGAATACTCCTATAATTTGCTTGGGCAAAAAAAATTTAAGGGAGTACATGTTGAAATAGATTTGATTCCTTTTGAGTAAAATGTATAGCTTTTCTGTCGTTATTTATGTATTGCCCAACAAGAATAAAAAATATCTTAGTCGAAAAACTATCTTTCCAAGAGTATTTTTTCAAAAAAAAATGCGTATTTTAGAATATTAGAGCAAAATTTCACAGTTTTGCATTCAAAAAATTAGTTGTATATTTTTCTATTACAACTTCTATCCTAACAACCAATAAGCCAACTCATCATTTTTCAATAGTATAGATTATGAATCCATTAGAAAGAGCCTTAAAAGCTGAACAGGAAGCTAAAGCTAAATCAGAAAAAGAAGAAAGCAAAGAAGAAGAGCAACAAGAAAAAAACAAAGACACAACAAGTAAAAAATCTGTCAGTCCGTTGGACATGGTTTTTGATAATGATGATGAAAATAAAACCAATAAAGATATAGAGGAAAAGACTACTTCTAAAAAAGCATCTAGTCCTTTAGATATGATTTTTGAAGAAGAGAAAGAAAGCACTCCCCAAAAAGCAAAAAATCCTTTAGATATGGCTTTTGATGATGAAGAGCCAAAAAATGACAGTATAAAAACTGAAGATTTAGAAGATGAAACTGCTACTTTTTCTAGTCCTTTAGACAGAGAAGATACTTTTTCGATAGAAGAGATGAATAGCCTAAGAGAAGAATTAGAGGAAATGCACAAAGAGTTGGAAGAAGAGAAAATAGAGATAGAAATCGAACTAGAAGGAAAAGAAATAGACAAAGACGACGACTTTTTTAGAAATATAGAGTTTTCACAAGATTTGCCTAAGCCTAAGGTTTATCTCAATGGTTTTTCTAAAAACCTCAATTCAAAAGAAAAAGAAGAAACTTCATCTTTGCAAGATAAAATTGATTCCATCCAAAAAGAATTGGAAATGGAAGCACAAACAATAGAAAACAATTTGTTAGAAGATAAAGACCACAAAACACAATTACTTACAGAAGAAGTGAACAACACAGAAGAACAAATCACAGTAGAGGCTACTCTTGAACAAAAAGTTGAAGAAAATAGCCTCACAAAAGAAAACAAAGATGCAGAAATCAGAAAAACCTATTCAGAGGAAGAAATGATTTTTGACAGAACAGATATTTCAGATGAACAACTTATCCATTTGTATAAAACTCTTTTGAAACCTCGTTTGATTGAAGACAGAATGCTCATTGCGCTCCGACAAGGTAAAATCACAAAGTGGTTTTCTGGATATGGACAAGAAGCTATCTCAGTAGGCGTTGCAGAAGCCATACAAACAGACGAATATTTGTTACCACTCCATAGAAACTTAGGACTTTTTACATCTCGTAAAATAGGTCTTAAAAAGCTTTTTGCACAGTTTCAAGGAAAAAAAGAAGGTTTTACGAAGGGTAGAGATAGGTCATTCCACTTCGGAACAAATGAACATCATATTGTTGGAATGATTTCCCACCTTGGCCCTCAACTGGCTGTTGCCAATGGTATTGCACTTGCTGATATTTTAGAAAGCAAAAAGCGAATCACAGTTACTTTCACTGGTGATGGTGGTACTTCACAAGGAGATTTTCACGAAGCATTAAATGTTGCCGCCGTATGGGATTTGCCTACTATTTTTGTGATAGAAAATAATGGATACGGACTTTCTACACCAAGCCACGAGCAGTTTCGTTGTAAGCAATTTATAGATAAAGGGATTGGTTATGGGATGAAAGCCGTACAAGTAGATGGAAATAATATTTTGGAAGTGTATTCGACAGTAAAAAAATTGGCAGAGGAAATGAGAGAAAATCCGAAGCCTGTTCTACTAGAAATGATTACTTTCCGTATGCGTGGACACGAAGAAGCATCTGGAACAAAATATGTTCCGAAAGAACTCTTTGAAGTGTGGGAGAAAAAAGACCCTGTAACAAATTATGAAAAGTTCTTGATAGAAAATAATATTCTGACAGAAGAACAAACACAAGAAATTAGAAAAGAATATTTTGAGGATATAAAAGATGCCTTAGATGCAGCTTTAGAACTTCCTCAAATTGAGCCGAACACAGAAGAAGAAGTTACAGACATGTATGCTTCTCATCAGCAAGAACTCATTGCACCTATTAGCAGTAATCAAACGCAAAAACGTTTAGTCGATGCTGTTTCAGATGCTCTGCGTCAGAGTATGGAGCGTTATCCAAAAATGACTATAATGGGGCAAGATGTAGCAGATTATGGAGGAGTTTTCAAAATTACAGAGGGTTTTGTAGAACAGTTTGGAAAAGAGCGTATCAGAAACACACCACTTTGCGAATCTGCCATTGTGGGGGCAAGTCTTGGACTTTCTATTCGTGGTTGGAAAGCTGTGATGGAAATGCAGTTTGCTGACTTTGTAACCTGTGGTTTTAATCAAATCATTAACAACCTAGCCAAATCGCATTACCGTTGGGGACAAAACGCAGATGTGGTGGTGCGTATGCCAACTGGTGCAGGCGTAGCAGCAGGTCCTTTCCACTCACAATCTAATGAGGCTTGGTTTGCACACACACCAGGATTAAAGGTAGTTTATCCTTCTTCACCTTACGACGCAAAAGGCTTGTTGAATGCTTCCATTGAAGACCCTAACCCAGTTATTTTCTTCGAACACAAGGCTTTGTACCGTTCTATTTCAGAAGAAATTTATGATGATTATTACACGCTTCCTATTGGGAAAGCTGCTACTGTTGCAGAAGGAGAAGATGTCAGTATTATCACCTATGGAATGGGCGTACATTGGGCAAAGAAAGCAGCAGAAGAATTAGGCGAAAATCATTCTTTAGAAATCACTGATTTAAGAACACTTTTGCCTTGGGACAAGGAAGCTGTAAGCGAAACAGTTAAGAAAACAGGAAAAGTAATCATTCTGCACGAAGACTGCCTCACAGGTGGAATAGGTGGAGAGATTTCAGCGTGGATTGCAGAACATCTTTTTACTAACCTTGATGCACCAATTATGCGTGAAGGAAGTCTTGATACGGCTGTTCCGTTTAGTGCAGACCTAGAGAAAAACTTCTTACCTTATAACCGTTTCTTAGAAAAACTTAGAACGCTGTTGCAGTATTAGGTTATCAGAATTATAATAATAAAAACCGTTATACTGACTCATAACCTTTCAGTATGACGGTTTTTAGTTAGATAAAATTAGATTTAGGAAACATGAGATTTATTATAATATCTGTGCTAATAATATTGGCTACTGCCTGTAACAAAAATAAGGAAGAAAAAATAAAGAATAATCATATAAACTATTCTAGTTATTCTAATGAAAATATTTCATTCGCATATGATATTTTAGATACTGTTAGGTATATTTCACACTATGATAGTGTTCCACAGCATGCAATGAAAATAAAATGTATTATTACCAATAACTCAGATACAACTATTTCATATCTAGGTAGAACTTGTGGTGAAATTGTTTATTCTCTTGAAATTATTCCTAGTAGCTATAAAGTGGATAAGGATTTTCATTGTAATGCTTCATGGTATTCATTATCAAACTTAAAAGCAAAAGAAAGTTTTGATTTTGAAACAACTATAGTAAGTGAAGGAGATTCTATAAATTTACAAAAAGTAGGTATAATGTTCATAAAAACCGTAAAAGGATTTCCACACGACACTCTTAGAAATAGTACTGACCAAGACGCCCTTCTTGACCAAATTATCATTGGAGGAAAAAATAGCGTTAATCAAAAAAATATAATATGGAGCTCAAATTAAGCTGAACACAGTATTAGCGAGAAATAATTTTAGCTCTCCTATCAAAGTGAGTAAATATAAAAATAGCTATCACTCATCTTTATATATTTTATGTGATTAGTTTAAACTATAAAAGAGTAAAAAGAAGAGAGAAGATTTTTCTACAATAGATCTGATTCTGTCTGAAGAAAATAAATTGTAACTGTATTTGAATAAGAATATAACTTTGCAATCACGAAAAATATACTAAGTAAGACGATATTTTACTATCTATCTTAAATATCTAAAGTCTTGACTTGATGTTATTAAACATAACTACCTCTTCAAGAGTTATTACTTTGACTGACGAAATGACAGAGCAATCAATTTTCTAAACATGACAATATAGAAAGCACTATATTTGTACACTCTTAGAAATATAAAGCTAATTCATTTTAGTTTGGGAAAGAATCCAACTATATTTTTATATAATTATTCATTTTTTACAAAGAAATTTAATATTATGGCAGCTATTGAAGCAACTCAAGCAACTTTTAAAGAGCTTATTAATACGGATCAACCTGTATTAGTTGATTTTTGGGCAGAGTGGTGTGGTCCTTGTCAGATGATGACACCTATCGTAAATGAGCTTTCAAAAGACTTTGCAGGCAAAGCAAAAATTGCAAAGGTAGATGTAGATTCTAATTCAGAACTTACTGTAGAGTTTGGTGTACGCAATATTCCTACTATTCTTATCTTCAAAAATGGAGAAGTAGTAGAGAAAATCGTGGGAACAACTACTAAAAAAGAACTTGAGGACCGTATTGGTAAACTTGTATAGTTCTAAAAAACCTTTCTAAATAAAAACTCTGTTTTCAAAGTTTGAAAACAGAGTTTTTTTATGCTAAAGTTTATTTGGAATAAAGATAAAAGTATTTGACTTTCTATAAATCTGCATCTAAAATGTTATCATCTTTTATGTACGTTTCTCTCTCTTGCTTGTTCCAAATATTTTTAAGAATGGTGTAGAACGTCCAACAGCCTGCAATTCCAAAGACAAGACCTATCAAAGCAATAGCAATATCATTTTCCATAAGTTCATAATATTGAGGAAGAAACAAGTCAATAATTAGAAATACGATTATTCCTCCTATGAATGTTCCCACATAATAAGAGAGAACACCTAAAAAAGCAAAGAGCCATTGCAAAGATGTAGATTTACCAGCTTTTTTAGCAAGGTTATAGAAGGCTTTCCCCAAAAAGTAGATAAGAAAAATTCCTATTATCATAATATTATAAACTTTAGAGTGTATTTTACTTCATTTTTTCCAATTCTTGTGCTACTAGCGCACTAGCTACTTTAGGGTCTGCTTTTCCTTTAGATTTTTTCATGACCTGTCCCATAAACATCCCCAAAAGTCCTGTTTTTCCACCATTGTATTCTTCTACTTTATCTGGAAACTGATTCAAAACTTCCTTTACGATAGGTAAAATAGAATCTTCATCACTACTCTGAATCATATCTAATTCTTTTGCCTTTTCTTCTGGCGACTTGCTTGTATCTTCAATAAGCGCAGGGAAAAGTTTTTGAGCAGCCAACGCAAAACTCACTTTATTTGCATCTACAAGAGCAATCAGTTCTACCATTTTATCTGTACTCATCTTTGAAGAAAAATCAGTAAAAGAAAGTTTGTTTTCATTCAAATAGGATTTGACAATATTGGTAATCCAATTAGAAGCAGCCTTATAATTATCTGTTTTTTGGCAAAGCTCATCGAAATAGAGAGCCGTCTCTTTATCATCAATCAGAATGTTTGTATCATATTCAGAAAGCTGATACGTTTTCATAAAACGCTCTTTTAATTCACGTGGAAGTGCAGGGAGCGATTTTTTAACCGTTTCTAAATATTCTTCTGTAACCACCAAAGGCTGTAAATCTGGTTCTGGAAAATAGCGATAGTCATTTAGTGTTTCTTTTGTACGAAGGCTGTACGTAATTCCTGTATTGGCATCAAACATACGAGTTTCTCCGTCTATTTTGCCTCCATTTTCATAAATTTCTATTTGTCTTACAGTTTCAAAATCAATCGCTCTCTGAACATTTCTAAATGAGTTCATGTTTTTGACTTCCACACGAGTGCGATACGTTTCTTCTCCTTTCAAGCGCACAGAAATATTGGCATCACAACGCATAGAACCCTCTTCCATGTTACCATCACAAATTTCTAAGTAGCGTAACAAACGACGAATTTCTTGCAAGTAATAATATGCTTCTTCACTAGCACGCAAGCACGGCTCTGAAACAATTTCTATTAGAGGAACACCAGCACGGTTCAAATCTACTAACGTATCTACTTCGGCAGCAAGGTGCATCGATTTTCCTGCATCTTCTTCCATGTGAATACGTGTGAGTTCTAGTTTTTTCTCTTCTCCACTTGGCAATGTAATCGTAACGAAACCTCCTCTACAAATAGGCGTTTTGTCTTGTGTAATCTGATAGCCTTTTGGCAAATCAGGATAAAAATAATTTTTTCTATCAAAAATATTGTACTCTGTAATTTGACTATCACAAGCTACTCCCATTTTGATTGCATACTCCAATACTTTTTTATTGCATTTTGGAAGCGTTCCAGGGTGAGCAAGCGTAATTACACTTACATTCGTATTTGGCAGACTGCCATATTCGTTAGGGTCAGAAGAATAGGCTTTTGTTTGGGTTAGAAGTTGGGCGTGAACTTCAAGTCCAATTACTACCTCATATTTTTCAAAATATTTATCTAATTTTTCTTGTACTTCTTGTAAACTCATTGTAGAACTTATATTGAAACGTATATTTTTATAGCAAAACTAAGATGCAAAGATAGTTTTTTTCTGTGTAAATTTATAGAATAAGAAGAAATACTATTTTTATCTAAACTTTAAATATATGAACTTAGAATGGTCAGATTTTTCGATTGACTTTACACACTTTGATTCTCTACAACTACTAGAGAGTTGGAAATGGCTTGTAGGAGAACAGAAAAAAGTAATTTTAATTACAAGTATCGGAGACTTGTTTTACACAGATGAAAAAGACAGAGTTTATTGGCTTATGACAGGACAAGGAGAATCTAAAAAAATAGCAGATTCATTACAAGAATTTGAAGCAGAGCTAAATAGTGAAAAAATATTTGAAGAATGGTTTTTACCTAACCTATTAAAAGAAATTCATCAAAACCAGCCCAAACTTACAAAAGGATTTCTTTATGGATACAAAAAAATACCAACATTAGGAGGAGAATATGAAGCTCAAAACTATGAAATAACAGATATAGAAGTTCATTTTACTATTTGCGGGCAACTTCAAGAAAAAGTCCAAAAGTTATCCAACGGAGTTATCATAAACTCTATTGAGTTGAAATCAAAATAAACAAAGTTGTTTTTTCTGTTGAAATATCTTATTCTTTTTTTTGCTCTGTTTTCTCTGCTTCAAAAAGTTTTTCAAAAAATTCTTTAGATTTGTTTCCTTCATAATGAAATGCCAAGCAGGTTATGACAGAAATAAGAATTGCCATCAGAATAGGCATGAAAAAAATTAGGCTTGTAAAAGATTGATTTTCTGGCTCTTGAAATAAAGTCAAACCAACTATCGAACCTACTCCTGTCATAAAGAAAAGCCAGATTATCAAAAATACTATGACAAAAGTGTGTAGTCTCATTTTAATATGAATAAGTGTATATTCTGTTTGGTCTTCTATTTCTCCCTTTATTTGTGGTAAAAAAGAGTTGCGATACCCAATAATTCGATTGATTTTAAAATTATTTGGCTGTATTTCTCCTTCATAGGCTTTATATTTTTTGTTAGAAGCCAAAAATCCCCTCATTCTAAACATCTGCTTAGGTTCGGTTTCTTGTTGTATTCGTCTAACTATTTCTTCTTTTGAAAGATGTGTTTTGTAAGTTAAGTTTTCGTAGGGCAGTAGAGTCATAGGTAAATTTAATTTTTATTGAAGTTCTGATTTCTTTAAGGTACAAAATCAATCATTATTTTTTACCTTTAACTCCAGTAAAATATTGCCAACTATTTATCAACAAACACAATGAAACAACTCATAGAATGCGTTCCTAATTTTTCAGAAGGTCGCAATATGAATATTATCAAACAGATTACAAACGAAATTGAAAGTGTAGAAGGTGTTTCTCTTCTTGATGTCGATCCTGGGAAAGCTACCAACAGAACCGTAGTTACCTTTGTAGGTGAGCCAGAGCCTGTTTTGGAAGCTGCTTTTTTAGCCATGAAAAAAGCTAAAGAACTTATAGATATGAGCAAACATACAGGAGAACATCCTCGTTTTGGAGCAACTGATGTTTGTCCACTCATTCCTATTGCCAATATTTCTATGGAAGAAGTTGCAAAACTTGCTCATAAACTAGCTAAAAGAGTAGGCACAGAATTGGATTATCCTGTTTACTTATATGAAAACGCTGCCACAAAGAAAGAACGTAAAAATTTGGCTTTTGTCAGAATGGGAGAATATGAAGGCTTAAAAGAACGTATCAAAACAGAAAAACCAGATTATGGAAAATCTGAATTCAGACCCAAAACAGGAGCAACAGCTATTAGTGCAAGAGATTTTTTGATTGCAGTCAATTTTAACCTAAACACAACTTCTGCAAGGCGTGCCAACTCTGTTGCTTTTGATGTTCGTGAAGCAGGAAGAGTATTGAGAGAAGGAAATCCGATTACTGGAAAAATAAAAACAGATGAAAATGGTGAACCTTTAAGACAACAAGGAACGTGTAAAGGCACAAAAGGAATTGGCTGGTATATCGAAGAATATGGCATTGCACAGGTTTCTATGAATATTACTGATGTGAGAGCAACCCCTCTACATACAGCCTTTGAAGAAACAAGAAAAAGTGCAGATTCTCGTGGAATGCGAGTAACAGGAACTGAAATAGTAGGTTTAGTGCCTTTAGAAATGATGACTTCGGCAGGGAGATATTTTTTAGAACAGCAACAACGCTCTACTGGCGTTTCAGAGGCAGAACTTATCAAAATCGCCATCAAATCTATGGGTTTGGATGATTTAAAACCCTTCTATCCACAAGAAAAAATCATTGAGTATAAAATTGCAGATACGTCTAACACGCCATTACTTCAAAAAAACTTAACTGAATTTGCAGAAGAAACAGCCTCTGAATCGCCAGCACCAGGAGGAGGCTCTATTTCTGCTTATGTAGGAAGTTTGGGAGCTGCTTTGGGAACGATGGTAGCTAACCTTTCTTCACACAAACGAGGTTGGGACAAACGTTGGAAAGAATTTTCAGAGTTAGCAGAAGAAGGGCAAAACTACAAAAATCAGCTTTTGGCTCTAGTAGATGAAGATACAAATGCTTTCAATGCCATTATGGATGCTTTTGGTATGCCAAAGGAAAACGAAGCAGAAATTGAAGCAAGAACACAAGCTATTGCTGATGCTACTAAAAATGCCATTGAAGTTCCTCTAAAAGTGATGGAAATTTGCGCTTCTACGTTTGAGTGGTTAGAAAAATTAGCTAAGACAGGAAATCCAAACTCTGCCTCAGATACAGGTGTAGGTGCGCTTTGTCTGCGTGCTGCACTTCGTGGTGCATATCTAAATGTAAAAATCAATATTGCTTCTTATAATGATGAAGTATTTGTTGAAAATGTCCTAACAAAGGCTAAAGAATATTATACAATAGCCAAAGAGGGAGAAAAGAAAGTTCTAAAAATTGTGGAGAAAGCAATAGAAGAGATGTAGCTAAAGAAAATTCTCGTTGAGGGTTAAACTATAACCTTCAACGAGTTTTTTTATATGAAAATCTTCTAAATCTCACATACCCACTAAAACAATAGTTTTAAATACTACTTTTTAAAAAACTTTAAACTATCACTTCAAAACTGAGTTAAGAAAAGACACAACACATTTTTTAGACTAAATATTTTTCTTGTAATGACATTTTTTACTCACTACAAAACACATTTTTTTGTACGATTATCTCTGTTTGTTTTATTTTCTATTCTCTCAATTTTCACTTTTGCTCAAAACGATAGTACCGAAAATACGGCTTCTAATAAAGATGAGCTTCCTGATAAAAAATTTGTAGTCGATACACTTTTAGATACAGATGATGAACGCTCTTTTATAGGGGAACACAATGATTATTATTTCAACCTAAAACAACTAAATAAAGGACTGTCAACTTCAGAAGAGTTTATTAATCTTCAAACTCCACAGGCAGCCATGGAGCATTTTATCTTGGCTTGTCAAGAAAAGAAATATGAATTGGCTGCTCATGCACTCAATTTTAACTTATTACCACAAAAAATACGTTCAGAAAAGGCAGCTACTCTTGCAGAAAAGTTGTACTATGTCATAGACAAACGAGTTAGCATTAACTGGGACGACCTTCCTGACCGACCTGACGGACAAATCAATCAAGCAGGAGCTGGGAATAAATCTATTTCTGGAAAAGCTCAAAAAAGTATTCGTTTTGGTTCACTTCCGTTAAATGGGCGTTCTATACCTTTGCGTTTGGATAGAGTAAAAATAAAGGACAAAGCTCCTGTATGGGTCATTTCTGCAAATACTGTCGAAAATATTGAGCTTTTGTACGAACAGTATGCACCTTCTAAGTTAGACCGTCTCGTTCCAGAATGGGGAGAGTTTGAAATCTTAGGCATTCAAGCCTGGAAAATGTTGGGCATGATTATTTTTGGCTTGGCTTGTTATTTATTAGGAAGACTCATTGCATTTGCTATAAATAAATTAGTAAAACTTTATGATAAACATTGGGTAGATGAGATTGGTGACAAAATAGCTCCTCCTGTTTCTTTAGCAGTAGGTGTGCTTGTTTTTTATTTCATAATGAACAATTTTCTTTCTATTTCTGGCTCACTGTCGCCTATTTTTTATGCGATAATGCTTGTAGTCGTCATTGGTTCTTTTACGTGGCTCATACTTCGTGTAGTAGAATATATTATTGATAGAATTTCAGAAACACAAGTAGGAGATATTTCAGACGAAGAAAATTTAGAATCTAGGCGTTATCTTACTCACATTTCAGTAGCTCGTAGAGTTTTTACGTTTGTGGTTATTGCGATAGGCATCGGCTTAGTTCTTTCACAATTTGAATCTTTACAAAACCTTGGTATTTCGCTGATGGCATCGGCAGGAGTAGCGACAGTTGTTTTAGGACTTGCAGCACAAAGTACACTCGGAAATATTATTGCAGGAATGCAGATTGCTATTACAAAACCAGCTAGAATTGGAGATACTATTTATTTTGAAAATCAGTATGGAACAGTAGAAGATATTCGTTTTACGTATCTGATTATCAAAACGTGGGATGAGAGAAGAGTCATTGTTCCCCTAAAACATTTTATCACAGAGCCTTTCGAAAACTGGTCTATGAACGACCCACATCTTATGAAACCAATAATGATTTACGCAGACTTTCATATTGATGTAGAAAAAGTACGACAAAAATTTTCAGAACTCTTGAAAGCATCAGATAATTATGATGAAGCAAAACCACCAAAATTACAAGTTATTGGAAGCTCAAAAGAAGGAATTGAGATGAGAGCTTTATGTAGTGCAAAAGACCCTTCAACAGCGTGGATTCTGCATTGTGATATTCGTGAGAAAATATTAAAATATGTTGCTGAATTAGAAAATGGTATCTATCTTTCAAAAGAAAGAGTCTTGCTTCAAAAATATGAAAATAACAGTTCTAGTAACAGTAAAAGCAAAGAAGTAAATCCAAAAAGTGATGAAGATGGAGTATTGACTAAAGACAGAAAAGAGTTTGAAGACTAAAACAGTTAATTAAGTAATCATATCCTACAATTTTGTTACTTTTGAATGTTAGTGCAATTTTCTAAAAAGCTAGTTTCAACTTTGTCAATGGTCTTTTTCGAAGAAAAAACAGACCTTGACAATAGTTGTTACGAAACAAATTGCACCCATCAATTACTTAATATTCCTCATTAAAAACTAACGTAAACTCGGTATTATAACGTGAACTTGGGATTAAAAACCAATCTTAAATGCTTCTCTATACACTACAAAAACTATTTTCGGTCTGCTCTAACGAGACTGACCTACTTTTAATCAAGGTCAGCCCAAAGGGCAGTACCGAAGATTAAAAGAATGCCATAACTTATTGATAATCAAGAAATACAATTCCGATTTCACGTTATTATACTAATTGATTATCAAAAATTCGTTTCTTCATAGGGTTTGCAAACCCAACGCTATGAAGAAAATAAGCTTTTAAACAAATAAAATTTGGTTGGCTTTTATTTTTGCAAAAATCCTACTTTTACTTTGGACAAAAAAATAAAGAGGCTGTATAAATAACATTTTTTATACAACCTCTTTTTTGCGATACACTTTATTTTAACTTTGCTGCTTATTTAATAACAACCGTTCTTGAATAAGTTGCTCCATTTTGATTAAAATGGATTAAATACACTCCTTTTTGCTGGTTAGTCAAATTAACTTTGAATTCTTGACTTCCTTCTTTGAAAGTTTGTGTACTTACCTTTCTACCAATACCATCAAATACTGTTACTTCTGTATCTGATAATAATATACTTTCAAAGTGTATTTTAAATATTCCCGCACTTGGGTTTGGATAAATACTAAAGATACCTTCTTTTGTAATGTCACTTACAGCTTTTATTTTGGTAAGTGGAGGTGCAGTAGAAGGAGTAGAACAGCTATTAAATGTTATTTTTGGCATTAATCCACTTGCTGAATGCATACTTACATCAGCAATCAATGCTCCACTACTACTTACTGTACTAGTGTAAAAAGATGCTCCATTTTTATAATATCTAACTGTAGTTCCTGTACGTCTGACTTCAAAGTAATCATCTGCTTCATAAGTAGTAAATTCTCCTCTGTACACCCCATTTTCATAGACAAATACTTTACCCAAAGCTAAATAAATAGCATAGTCAATAGTTGAATAACCAACTCCTTGTTCTTGAGATGAAAGCCCTACCATATAAGATAAATTAGTAACAGCTAAGAAAGACAGACCACCGTCTCCTGATATAGAAGATGTAGAATTAGCTGAACTACTCCAACTACCTGTGGTAGATGTCTTTCTTAAACGATTATCTTCTAAAGTAAAATCTGTTAAACCCGTCCAAGTAATTGGAGCTCCAACAAAGTAAGAACTTCTATCATATAGTTGCCCTCCTAAGGATAGCTCTAAAGTATAAACTCCAGCAGATAAACCACTAATATCTTGCGTAGTTGCACCATTTGACCAAGAATAAGTAAATCCTCCAACATCAGTAACATCAATACTTCCTAGTCCTGAACCTCCACAATCTAAGTCTGTAACTACTGCAGAATAACTCTCGCCACCTGTAGTACCACAAAAAGAATGTTGTAAAATACCTGTACTTCCACTAGCAGTATGAATAGCAACATCAGCAACAAGTCGTTCTTCAGTATTTACAGTTTGTTGATAAACTACAACTTCATTTTTATAAAATTTAACACTGTTCCCCTCTCTAGCTACACGGAAATTGTCTCCTAATTGATAAGAAACCGAAGTAGTTGTTTGAGAGTTATAACTAGGATAAGCAATTCCTCCTGCTACTATATACCAAGCATAAGTAACTGATGAAAAATAAGCAGAAGTATTAGGTAACCCTAAACCAAACATATATGAATTTGTAGTAGAGTTAACTGTATTGTTTACCCATCCATCAACTCTAGGGCTCAACTGGTCTGCTGAATTAGCACCACTTGTCCATCCAGAAGCATTTGTTTTACTTACTACATTTCCTGTCGTAGTAACGTTGACATTGTTAGAGGCTTCCCAATTAATAACATTACCTATACTTACCGTTTTACTTAAACTAAGACCTGCACTAGCTATAGTAGCTGTTACTTCATACAAACCTGCTGATTGGTTAGAGATAGTTGCACTTGTAGAACCTCCTGGTGTCCACGAGTAAGTTACTGGAAGACTTTCACCTACTAGACTTACAGTTGCAGAACCTACGTCTGATGAACAATTACTTAGGGTAGTTGCAATATCCAAAGAAATAGGACAATCTATAAATTGTACTTGAGGAGTGACTGCATTTGCATCATAAATGGATGCACTTGCAAAAAGATCAGATGGGTTAGCATTATTTTGTGTATAAAAAACACTACCATTTTTAGAATAACTGATAGTAGTACCACTGCGAGTAACACTAAATAAATCACCTGATGTATAAGAACCAAAATCACCTTTAAAAATACCTTGTTGATAGACTTCTACCTCGCCAAGTTTATTAAGATAAATAGCATAACCAATATCAGAAAAACCTCCTGTAGTATTAGTATATGATAAGCCTACCATATAAGAGGCACTACGAATAGAAGCTGTAAAAGCAATTCCTCCATCTCCTACAACACGCTCAACCGAGCTTGCATCACCTGTCCAACCTGTAGAAGCATCTTTAACTAAGTTACCAGATCCATTATCAGTTTGATTAACCAAACCTGTCCAATTCAAATCATAACCTACAGTATAACGAGCCTCATAGGTAAGTCCACTACCTACATCTGTAATAGTAACATTATAATTTCCTGCTGTCAAACCCGAAATATCCTGTGTTGTTGCACCTGTATTCCATAGGTAGGTATAAGTGCCACTTCCTTGAGTTACAGTAAGGTCAATAGCACCTACTGAACTTCCTGTTGCACAACTTACAGGGGTAATAGTAGCAGAACTTATAACATCACAATTAGTGAGTTGTACTTGTGGAACGGTAGCATTCGCTGAGAACATGGTAGCACTAACAAATAAAGAAGAACTTATAGCACTATTATTTGTATAGAATACACTACCATTTTTTGAATAAGTAATATCACCATTATTACGAGAAATTGTAAAAAGGTCTCCTGCTTGATAGGCACCAAATTCTCCTATAAATGTACCCAATTCATAAACTCGTACTACTCCTGTAGAAACTATATAAATTGCATAGTCTATATCACTAAATGAAAGAGTGGGGTCAGTGTCATTCGCAGAAAGTCCAACCATATAAGAAGAGGTAGTCTCAAAAGCTGTAAAAGCAACACCACCTGCACCAGGAACTGTTTCTACTGAGTTAGCATCACTATTCCAACCTGAAGTAGCTCCTTTTTGAAGATTTCCATCTCCATTCAGAGTAAAGTTTTGCAAATCTGTCCAACTTATGTCATAGCCTACGTAATAACGAGCGGTGTATGTATCTCCTCCATCACTCACAGTAACATCATATTCGCCTGGCAACAAACTTGAAATATCTTGAGTTGTGGCACCATTTGACCAAAGATAAGTTTCTGAGCCACTAAACCCACTTACTGTTAAATCAATAACTCCTGTGGCACCTCCTGCACAATCTACACTAGTAATGTTGGAACTTATCGTTTGAGAGTAAGCTGGAAGCCAAAATAAAAATAAGGTAAGAAGTAATACACCATACTTCATAAAACTGAATAAATGTTTCATATAAAGTTTAAATTAATAATTTTGAAAAATTGTGTGAAGTTAAAAATAAAATATTTTATAAATACCTATAATATTTATGCTTTTCTAAGGTAGTAAAAATTCGTATTTATTCCCAAATAAAAAAACACTATTTTTTTCTAAAAAGAAAGAAGGCAACAAAACTTTATCTTAACTAGATAAAAATATTAAGAATGTTGTTTGAATTAAATTTTGTTAGTAAGAGCTTATTCAAGAGTGGCAAAAACTGTGTTCTGTGTTACAAAAAATTCTGAACAGGTATTATGTTTTTCACGGTCTGATACTTTTATAAAGCATATTAATAAACTCAGGTACAATGCTTTAACCAAAGACATATTGCCACCTCTTTGCAGATGGTTTCTCATTATAGAAAATAGCAAACCAAACAAAACTTGCTACTTCTAGTTTTATTTTCAGTAACAAAACTACACAGATAAAGGTTGATTATTCAGATAGTTATCAACAAACTACAACTATTCATTTTTTAATATTAATCAAACAAAAATTTTTTAAACTATTTATTTTTATGATTTCGATTAGCTCATTACCCACAGACAAAAAAGATTCCCTAGAAAAGTTTGCTAAATCTGGCTACTTTATGAAAGGGTTAGTATATTTCCTTATAGGCATACTTGCCACTATGACAGCCTTTGGACTAGGAGGAGATGTAAATGGTAAGACAGGTATTTTTCAATTTATTCTAGAACAACCTTTCGGACGCATTTTGTTAAGTATTGTTGCATTAGGTCTGTTCGGATACACTGCTTGGCGATGGACACAGGCATTTATTGCTCCAGAAAAAGATAATGACGATAGTGCAATGGATAAAATAAATCGTATAGGCTATTTCATTAGTGGATTTACGTATGGTACTTTAGCAAGTTTTGCAATGAAAATGGCGATACAAGGCGTAAAAAATGATGCTGGTGGAGGACGTTCTACTGTAATAGCTCAAATATTAGACATGCCTGCTGGTAGTATTATTGTTGGTATTTTGGCTCTTGTTATTATTGGAAAAGGAGGGTATGAAATATGGAAAGGCTTTTCGGACAAACACATGAAGAAAATAAATACTTTAGCAAGGAAAACAAAAGAAGTTGTCAGAGAAGCAGGAAAAGTAGGTTACATCTCAAGAGGTATAGTCCTTTTGGTAATTGGTTATTTGACAGCAAGAGCTGCTATTGAAAACAATGCAAGTAAAGCAGGAGGGACAGAAAATGCCTTTGAATTTATGTTCTCCTCAACGAGTGCATGGTTAGTTGGTTTAGTTGCTCTAGGTTTGGCTCTCTACGGACTTTTTATGGTTATCAGAGCAAAAGAATTTAGAATTCAAGCGTAAAACCATAAAAAAAACTCAATCTATAAAAAAATGGATTGAGTTTTTTTTATGCTATAACTTTTCCTATAAATCATATTCTATTTTTACATTCACAATTCCATCACGAATAAAATCTAGTTCTCTTGCACCTCTACTTGTTAGGTCAATAATTCTGCCTGCTACAAAAGGTCCTCTATCATTTATCCTAACTCTAATACTCTTACCATTTTTCAAATTCGTAACTGTTACCATTGTACCGAAGGGCAATGTTTTGTGTGCTGCCGTCAATAAATCTTGTCTAAATATTTCGCCACTTGCTGTGGGTCTGCCTTCATATTTGTCTGCATAATAAGATGCAATACCTTCTTCTGTGTATTCTCCTGCACTTGTAGTGTCTTCAATAGGAGCAAATAGCTCATCACAAGAAGACATAGAAAATACTAATAAAAGAGAAAAGAAAAGCACATTTACTTTGTACTTCAAAATATTTTTAAACTTTAAATTCATTTTTCGAAGGGTTTTATAAGATAAACTTGGATAATTTTGATAAATAAAATTAGTTCTATACTTGTTAGTATTTTACAAAAGCCTTACCAAAAAATTAATTGAGATGCGTTTCATTTTTTTATTCAGAAGTACCATACTTGAAACTAATCAGTTGTATAAGGTCTTCTTCTTTATTCGGGTTTAGCTTGTTTTCTTTCGCTTTTTTCTTGATTTCGTCACCCAAGAATTTAAAAACCTCTTTTTTACTTGAAGGTATTTCTATTAGTTTTTCATCTTTTGATAGACGAATAAAGTAACTTTCTTTTATCTCACTAAAAGCATCAGCAATTTCAACTTGATAGCCTCCATTTCCTTTTCTGCCTTTCTGAAAAGTAACAACTTGTCTTTTGATTAGCTCAACACCTGTATTATTGTTCCATATTACTAATCCAAATCCTTTTCCAAGAGAAGGATAGGTTACAGCAATATAAGATTGATTTTTTCCTACCAAATCAAAACGATAAGATTTTGTAGGTTGAAGAATTTTTGCTTCACCATGATAATCTTTTTCTCTCAACTGCATTACTTGTTTGTAAGCATCATATCTTATGAGATAGCCTATACTGTCGCCTACTAAAGTAGCTTCTTGGAAAGAATCATTAGTGTAAGGAGTTCCTTTTACCTGTTCATATTTCAAATCTCCACCTTCAACAACACCAGTGTAAGTTGTATATGGAGTATCAGAAAATAAATTAACTTGAGATTTTTGTGCTTGTATTTGTAAAACAATACTTAAAGTACAAATCAGAGTGAATGTTAGTTTTTTCATTTTTGTGTATTTTTAAATTCAATAAAAATACAAAATATCAATAGACAAATAATTTTGCAAATTCTGAGGTTTAATAAACTCTTCATACATAAACTTAGATACAATGAAAATACGATTTTCTTTACTTCTATTTTTCCTCTCTTCCACTTGCTTTGCTCAAAAAGCTGTAGTGTTGTTGTCTTACAATGCTTTCAGTGCCAATCAAGATACTTTACAGATAGGCGACACACTTTCTTATGGTTCAAACAGCAAAAATGAACTCATTTCGTTGCAGAAAAATACCTACTTAGCTTTAATGGACACAGAAAACGGAAATATTTTAGAATGGAAAAATAAAGAAGCAGGAAGTTATAGAATTGAGTTTGATAAGAGTAATGATTCTACTTTCAATAAAATCAAGAGGTTTACTGTCCGTTCTTTTATTTCAGAAAGGGCAAGTAGAGGACGAAAAGGAAAAAACAAGTATTTTGGGATGAAAAAAACAGGAGCAGTTCATATATGTGGAGGATTAGATGAAATAGATATTTTGGCAGATATTAAAAGTACATATCTGAGAGACAGCACTAAAATTTTTATAGAATTACTTGATTTTGAATTAGCAGAGGACGAACAGTTTATTCTTGATTCTTTAGCTATTGAAGTAAAAGACTTGAGGAATAACATTATCACAACTCAAAAATTAGACACTAGCTATTTTTGTTTTCATTGGGACAGTTTACCACAATACAAAAAAACGATTACGAAGAAAATAAAGATACAAGGAAAAAGAAAACAACAGGAGATAGAAGAAAAAGTAGTTGTTTCTCCTCAATCAACCTCAGTCGTTTTATATGATTTTTCAATCAAAACAACAAAAGGAAGAGAGTGTAAAAGCTCTACAAAGGTGATAAGAAAACCAAAAAAACCATTACACTCAGAAGAAGAATATTTCAAAAGCAAAGAAACTACAGCCATCGGACTTTTCTTACAGTTTCTGATTTCTTGTGAAAATTCGGACTTGAATATTTATAGCTATGAACTCTACCAAGAAGTTTTGAAAGGCTTACCTAAAGAAGCTCATTCCATCATACCAACTTGGAGAGAATACAGGGAATACTATGGAATAGGGCAGCCAATATTTTATTTTGAACCTACTTCAAAAGATTAAAATAATTTCGTACCTTTGTGCTTTGAAAAAATAGCATTTTTAAAATCATAAGCTATTCATTTTCAGAATGTTACAAAATTGAATTATTCTCTTAGAAAATGCTTTCTATTTCTATTCAAAAAAGAAAACAATGAAGCATTTTTATTAAAAATATACACTCTCTTTATGTTAGATGTTTCTAATTTAGGCTTACAGTTTGGTAAGCGTGTTTTGTTTGATGAAGTAAATTTAAAGTTCACTAACGGTAACTGTTATGGTGTCATTGGTGCAAATGGAGCTGGAAAATCTACTTTCTTAAAAATTATTTCTGGTGAAATTGACCCTACTCGTGGAAATTATACGCTACAAGATGGCGCACGTATGGCAGTTTTGAAGCAAAACCACTTTGAATATGATGAAGTACCTGTTTTGCATACTGTAATGATGGGACACCGTCCGTTGTGGAATATTATGCAAGAGAAAGATGCTATCTATCAAAAGCCAGATTTTTCAGAAGAAGACGGAAATAAAGCTGCCGAACTAGAGGCAAAATTTGCAGAAATGGACGGCTGGAATGCAGAAAGCGATGCTGCTAACCTTTTGAGTGGTTTGGGAATTACAGAAGATAAGCACTACAAATTGGTAAATGAACTAGACGGAACAGAAAAAGTACGTGTTCTTTTGGCACAAGCTCTTTTTGGAAACCCTGATGTACTGCTTCTTGATGAGCCTACCAACGACTTAGACATCGAAACGGTAATGTGGCTAGAAGATTTCTTAGCTAACTTCAAAAATACAGTAATTGTAGTTTCTCACGACAGACACTTTTTGGATACAGTTTGTACACACATTGTCGATATTGACTACGGCAAAATTCAGATGCACACAGGAAACTATACGTTTTGGTACGAATCTAGTCAGCTTGCTCTTCGCCAGAGAAACGATAGAAACAAAAAAGCTGAAGAGAAAAAGAAAGAATTACAAGAATTTATCGCTCGTTTTTCTGCTAACGTGGCTAAATCTCGCCAAGCGACAAGCCGTAAGAAAATGTTAGAAAAACTCAATGTAGAAGATATTCAGCCTTCTACACGTAAATATCCAGCTATTATCTTCGACCAAGAGCGTGAAGCTGGAGATATTATTTTGGAAGTAGAAAAACTTTCTAAAACCTCTGCTGATGGCGACCGTCTTTTTCACGATGTAAACCTTTCAATGAATAAAGGCGATAAAATTGCTGTTTTGTCTAAGAATAGTTTAGCAGTTACAACGTTTTTCCAAATCTTGATGGGAGAGCAAAAAGCAGACGAAGGAACAGTAAAATGGGGTGTAACCATTACTCCAACCTACTTACCAAATGAAAATCACGAATATTTTACAGATGAACTAAATCTTGTTGATTGGCTTCGTCAGTACACTAAGACAGAAGAAGAAAGAGATGAAACTTTTGTTCGTGGTTTCTTAGGTAGAATGCTTTTCTCTGGAGAAGAAGCATTAAAGTCTTCAAATGTCCTTTCTGGAGGAGAAAAAGTGCGTTGTATGCTTTCAAGAATGATGTTGCAGCGTGGAAATGCTTTAGTTTTGGATGAGCCTACCAACCACTTAGATTTGGAATCTATTACAGCATTCAACAACGGTTTGAAGAGTTTCAAAGGAAGTGTTTTATTTACATCTCACGACCACGAGTTTACAGAAACTGTTGCCAATCGCATCATAGAAATTACTCCAAATGGAATGATTGATAGAATGATGACTTACGATGAATATATCACAGATGAATCAGTTAAAGAACTTCGTAAGTCTATGTACGAAAACGTGGCAGCAAAATAAATAATTTTTATTTATTCTAAACGACAACTCTACGCCTCGTTTACGGTCAGAAAATAAAAAATCCTTTATCAAACTATTTGATAAAGGATTTTTTATTAAATCAATCTAATAAACTGACTTCTAAAATCTGTGTCTGAGTAACATCCGATGTTTTATTTATTTTTTTTGATAAAGCCTTAATTACTACCTTCTCATTAAGGTTATAATGGAAATGTGATACAGAATCAAATGTAAAAGTAGGTATTTCTTCTTTATCAAGACTTCGGTTTTGTTCTTCAGTCATTCGTTCGAAAATATCTTTTAAAATTCTATTTACATCCTCATCTTCAATTTTTGAGGTATCTTTTACTTTTAATGTATCCTTTTCCACTGATTCAATCACAACTTTTCCCTTAACAGGAAATGCTTCTCCACCAAAGGGATTTGGATATAGACCTTCATAGTCATATACAGCATTCTTTTCCAAAGTATTTAAATACAAACTAAAATATAAGTCTATTTCTGGAAAGTAAGTAGCAAGTAATAGACTAGGTGTAGAATATGTAGCCTCTAACTGCTTCATAATTTGTATGCTTTGAGTAGAATCTATGTCAGCCGTAGCTTTATTTGCATACATTTTTGTAAAACTATTAGCAAGGTTATCCTTCATCTTTCCATAGTTCAACAATTTTATTTCCCCAGTTTGCTTGTCCAATGATAATTCTAACTCAAAATTTTTATATAAATTAATTAATTCAACATAATCTGAACCTATTTGACTTGTTATATCTGTTGTCTCCATCATTGCTTTTGTTTCTCCATACTTCCAAAGAAATCTTAATTCATTTTCGTCTAAACGAGTAAATTTCGTTGTTATCTGAGTAAGTTGTGATAAATCTTTTGTAGCAGGGTTTTGTGAAGAAATTTTAGCTCTTTTGACTGTAAAATTATATACTGTATCTAATTTAAACTTTGCCTCTATTGTATAAGTTTGGCTAGTAGCTTCAAAGAAGGTCAGCATAAATAAAAGAAGTAAGATCGTTTGTATTTTTCTTTTTTTTGTCATAGTATAAAATATAAATCTATTTGGTGTTCGTAATTCTCTTTACATTTTCCTCCAAAGTTCCATTTTCTTCCCACTCCAAATATTTTTCCATAGAATCAGTTCTATACTTTTTCTTGTCTTTAGTTTGTTGTCTAATTTTTTTATAAGTAACAAGCATCCCATTTACACCAGCCAAATTTGCCTCAAAATCTGTACTTTTTGAGCCTTCATTTTCTAAAAGATAGGTAGTTTTGGCAAACATCATGGCTAAAAGCAAATCTGACGAATACTTAAACTTCTTATCAGAAAGCATTCCACCTTCAATTTTTCCATCAATCGCCAAACTTACCTGTGGCGCACCTGTTAGCCACGCCATCAAATAGGCTTGTAAAACGTTTCGTAATTGAATCGTCGTATTATCAGTTTCTAGTGGATTGTAGGTAAACCAATCTTTCAGTGCCTTTTCCACTTGTGGCTGATGCTCATAGTAATCTTCTTTCGTCTTAAAGGTCTCACTAGAGAAGTTTTGTGCTTTTACATACGAAAACGCAACGAAGAAAAATAATAAAAGGAGAGTGTATTTTTTCATCCAATCATTTGTTTTAATGTATATCAAACAAACATCAGCAAAACTGATATAATCTGTAATTGACTTTCAATTCATAAAATCAGAAAATCTAAATTGGTTTTACTCTCCCATTGCCTTCAATCGTTCACTCAGTGGAGGATGTGAATAATTAAAAAACACGTACCACGGATGAGGTGTAAGGTTAGAGAGCGAATCTGCTGAAAGTTTTTTAAGTGCTGTTGCAAGTGGTTTGCTTCCATAGGTTTCCTTCGCATAATTATCGGCTTCGTATTCATTTTTACGAGAGAAAATATTGAAAAGTACACTCGTAATCGTAGAAATAGGCGAATATAAAAAACCAAAAGCTACCATATTCAGATGAATCTGCCACTGATTTGCTCCTAAAGCTAGTGAAATTTCTTTATTGAAAATAATTTGAGACAAAATAAAAAGCGTAATTCCTGTTTGTAAAATAGAAATTGCCATCGTCTGTAAAATATGATTTTTCTTGTAGTGTCCTACTTCGTGAGCAAAGATAGCTACCAGTTCTTCTGTACTGTGCTTTTCTAAAATTGTGTCGTAAAATACTACTTTTTTCTGCTTGCCAAATCCCATGAAAAAGGCATTGGCTTTCGTAGAACGTTTTGAGCCATCAATTACAAAAATATTCTGTAAAGGAAAATATACGCTCCCTGCATATTCTTCAATTGCATCTCTTAGCTCTCCTTCTTCTAAAGGCGTGAGTTTATTAAAAAGTGGCATAATCAGAGAAGCATAAAAAAACTGCATTCCGACAGAAAAAACAGTAATAATTATCCAAAAGTAAATCCAAAAATTTTGCCCAATTTCTAAAATTAGATATAGTAAAACATACCCTATAATTCCTCCCACAACTGCACCGAGTAAAAGTCCTTTTATTTTATCACTAAAAAACAGTTTTTTTGTAGTCTTATTAAACCCAAACTTTTCCTCAATGACAAAAGTTTGATACAATGAAAAAGGGAGTCCTAAAATTGTTGAAGCTACTGTTACAACACCAAAAAAGGCTAGAGCGTGCCAAATAGGGTTTTGAAAATAGGTTTCCAAATACTGACTTAGCCAACCAAAAGCACCTGTAATGAGTAAAACCAATGTGATAACAAAACTGACCGAGTTACTAATCAGAGAAAATGCTGAATTGGCTTTTTTGTAGGCTTTAGCTTTCTGATATTCGTCTTCTGTGTAAATATCTTTAAATTGAGGAGGTAAATTAGCTGGCTGTTTTTGAGCATTGAGCCACTCTAAAAAATTTTCCAACAAAAAATTTCCTATTAAAATAGCTATGATGAGAAGTAAAATTTGAGATGCGTTCATTACATTCCTTTTTGATTATGTTTGTTATTTATTTTATGCATTTTATTGAAATATTTATAGGGTAACAAGAAAAATGGTTCTATGGTTTGAGATAGCTATTTTTTTCTTCTTTTTTCTGAAAGAATAATCTGTTCAGCAAAACATAAAAATTCAATTTTAAATACTTTTTTTCTACAAAAATCCGTATTTTTCGGAAAAATATCATAACCATACCCTCTAAGGCAACATTTAGAATATATCCATGAAAATATCTATCGCAAACGACCACGCAGGAACAGCATATAAAGAATATCTAACTAACTACCTCACAAATTTAGGTCATGAAGTAAAAAACTTTGGTACAGATAGTTCAGATTCGGTAGATTACCCCGACTTTGCTCATCCTTTAGCAGAATCAATTACTAAAAAAGAAACAGAACTTGGTATTCTGATTTGTGGTAGTGGAAATGGAATAGCCATGACAGCCAACAAACATGCTCAAATTCGTGCTGCTATATGTTGGAACGAAGAACTAGCTGCTCTAGCTCGCCAACACAACAACGCTAATGTAATTTGTATTCCTGCTCGTTTTGTAAGTCAAGAACTGGCGCAAAAAATGGTAGAAACTTTCTTAAAAACAGATTTTGAAGGAGGAAGACACGAAAGAAGAGTAGAAAAAATCTCTTGTTGATTTAATCAAATCTTATTTTTTCATACTTTTACATCTTCTTTAATTTTTTGAGTTTCTTTGTTTATGCAAATTTTCTTTACTGTTCGTGAGCATTTATCAGAATCTACGCCTTGTGTTTATTTATTAGGTGAAAACTTTGATGCTATTCCAACTACTTTTTCCGATAACTTTCCAGTTTCTTCTCTAATCAATTTTTTTGAGAAAGAACAAACCCCTACAACAATTTTCTTAGACGACCAAGTTGTTTTTGCAGTTCCTTATCTTGCTCCTACAGAAGAAAATTACATTCAGAAGGAAAAAATGCGTAACCAAGGTTTTTTGGTTTCACAGATGTTGAAAAAACACTCGCTTAGTAAGTTACAGGTTTTTGCTGATGCTATTCTTACAAAAGATAGTGTTCTTTGCTTTTTAGAAGGTTTAAATTTAGGAAGTTATAGCTATGAGAAAAAAGGAAGTTCAGAAAACTACTTTAGAGACACATTGCAAGTAGAGGTTGTATTTCCAAATGAAAATGAAATCTTAGAACAAGAAGAATTAGAACGACTCACAACGCTTTGCGATGCCGTTTGGCTAACAAGAGATTTGGTAAATGACCCACCAAACTTTAAAAAGTCGTCTCTATTAGGACAAAAAATTGAAGAACTAGGACAAGAAGCAGGTTTTCAAACAGAAATTTGGGACAAAGAACGCATAAAGGCAGAAAAAATGGGAGGACTTTTAGGTGTTTCTCAAGCAAGCTATGAAGACCCTATTTTTGCTAAGCTCACTTATTCTCCAAAAGACGCTACCAATGATACTCCTATTGTTTTGGTAGGAAAAGGAGTTACTTTCGATATTGGTGGTTCGAATATCAAAACAGGAACATCAGCTTTAGAGATTATGAAATCAGACATGGGAGGTTGTGGCACTGTTATAGGTCTGATGTATGCCCTTGCAAAAAATAATATTCCTCTTTATGTGGTTGGTCTGCTGCCTATTACTGATAATGCGATTAGTAACAAAGGGTTAGTTCCGGGTGATGTGATTACGATGCGAAGTGGAACAACAGTAGAAATTACCAATACAGACGGAGAAGGAAGACTCATTATGGCTGATGCTTTAGATTATGCTAAAGAGTTAGCTCCAGAATTGGTTATTGATTTGGCGACACTCACAGGAAGTGCTGTTCGTGCAATTGGAGAAGAAGGAATTGTATTTATGGGAAATACAGACGAACTTTTGAAAAGAAATTTAGAAAAAATTGGGAGAGACGTGTATGAGCGTTTGGTTGAATTTCCTCTATGGAATGAGTATAAAGATTATTTAAAATCGGATGTCGCTGATATTAAAAACGTAGGTGGAAGTTTTGCTGGAGCAATCACAGCAGGAAAATTTTTAGAACATTTTGTAGATTATGATTGGTTGCACTTAGACATCGCTGCTCCAGCCTACCTTATGAAATCTTCTAGTTATAGAGGTAAAAGTGCAACTGGAACAGGTGTGAGACTTTTATATCATTTTTTGATAGAGAAGTTTTTATAGTATAGTAAGGATAATGTGTGCATTATCCTTACGCTGATTAAAAACGATATAAGTAAGTAATTGTATTGACCCATTCTCTTGAAAGCCCATCTGGGTTTTTATAACGTTGCTGCACTTGCTTTCCTAACAAAACTTTCAAGCTAGAACGAACAGAGAAATTATAAGTTCCTCCAATAAGTCCACTAACAGCAACTCCTTTCGTATTCTCTAATTTTTCTCGTTCTCCTGTTTCTGGATTGGTAATTTTATCTGATGTAAATCTGTAAATTGGTAGAATTCCAAAATTCATACTCCACTTTGAAAAACGAAGATTGTACTCAACTCTTAACATTGCATCTGTTCCTCTGTCCAAAAACTGTGAAACTGGATATTCATTAGCTGTTTCAGTAAGAGGATGTTCTGACCAAATGCCCCACTTAAAACCATTATCAATCTGATTGAAGGGATGCTGTACTCCTGCTGCAATCAAAAAGTTTTTATTTATAAAAGAAATTCCTGCAATTATATCATACGTTCCCAAACTGGTTTGGTAATACATAGGCAAAGCTAACCCTACATCATTTGTAAAATTAGCATCATTAGTAGGAATCTTAGCTCCTAAAGTTCCATTGATTTGCCAATCTTGATTCTGAACAAGGCTTCTTGTAAGACTCAACGAAACATCTCCCAAACCGTTCGTATTTGCCAAAGGTCCTTGTACGAAAGTGTAAGGAAGTTTAATTTGTGCTTGCCATTTGTCTCCAATACCTACATTTGCTTCTGCAATGTATGAAATAATACGGTCATCGAATTTTGTAAGCCCAATATACTGTGTCATACTGACCGAACGAAGTTTGACATTGAGATTTTTACTAAAAGGCTGGTCTGGGCGCATTGCTCCCATCGTACAAAAACCTGCATCGCTACAACCTTGTGCGTTGGCATAGTTTGAAGTCAAGACAGACGTAGAAAAAATAAGAAGAGCTAAGAGAAAAAATTTGTGGTAGTGGTTAGAGGTAAGTGTTCTTTTCATAAATTGTGAAACAATAATGTAGTAGTCAAAAGGCAAGCTTTTGATAAATAAAGTGAATAAAAATTTTTAAAATTCAGAAATGATACAAAAAACACAAATTAAGATTCTATTTTTTAGTTTATTGCTTATTTTTCTTTCAAATTCAAAAAATAGTTTTGCTAATGATGTAAAAATAGAAAATTTAAGGATTACAGAAAATAACTTTTTAGAGTGTACGGTAAAATGGGAAAACAGTTGGTTTTTTAACAAAGAACTTACCATAATTTCTGAAAATTCTACTTCTACAGCTCAAAAGGACTTTATTTTTAAAGATGGTGTTTGGTGTTTTCTCAAAATACGAACCAATGATTACAAATGGAAACACATTTATTTATCAGAAAATGATGTGTTTATAAATAATCAAGATTCAGATACAGAACTAGAAAACGTTGAAGACAAAGGAGGTTTTTTTCTAAGTTCTATCATTAGAGAAGAAAAAAACGGCAGTTCAGAAACTTCTATTTCTATAAGATTACCAAATGAAATTAAAAATCAGTTTGGTGTGTATGACATTGCGCTTTATGCAATAGAGATGGTTTGGGTAGATGAGGGAAGTTTTTTTGTAGGTGACGGAGTTCATTCTCAAAATGCGCTTCGAAAAGCTAGTTTAGAAAACGATAGTACAGCAGTAAAACCATTTCTAATAGATTCGGAAAACGAAATTGCAGTAGGAACAGCTGCCAATAATTTGTTTGGAAATGATACAGAAGAGTTTCCACAAAAAAACATTCCAAATACTTTTCCAAAAGGCTACGACGGTTTTTGGATTATGAAATATGAAATTAATCAGAGCCAATACACAGATTTCCTCAATACTCTGACTTTCAAACAGCAATCAAATCGTACAGCAAATAGTCCAGAAAGTGAAAATGGAACATCAGCTTTAACATCCACATTACCTTTAAGAAATTCAATTTTCATTAAAGTAAAAGGAAATCAAAACTTAAATATTCCAGCTACTTATGAAGTGAGAGAAGGAAAATATAGAGCTTGTAACTGGCTTAGTGCAGAAGATATAAGTGCATTTTTAGATTGGGCAGCCCTTCGTCCTATCACAGAACTAGAATTTGAAAAAGCTGCAAGAGGAATAACACATCCCACAAAAGGAGAATTTTCTTGGGGAACGCCTTATATTGTTGATGCTAATACCATTCAAAACGACGGAACAGAAAATGAAACCGTTACAGAAACAGCAAATTTTGCAGATTCGGCAGGGCTTGCACCTTATAACTCTGGAATAGAATTTAACCAGTTAAATGGTGTGTTACGAAATGGGTTTGGAGCAAAAGGAGCAGATTTTTCTACTTCTGAATTTGAATTACGCCTACAAGCAGGAGCTAGTTTTTGGGGTGTGCTAGAACTTAGTGGCAACGTTTGGGAATACTGTGTCAAAACGAATAACACAGATGCTCTAAGTTTTGCAAGAAACCAAATAGGGGATGGAACGTTAGATGAAAATGGCAATGCTAATTTCCTTTCCTTTGATGTAATGCAAGGTTTTATAGTTCGTGGTGGGGCGTGGGATAGTGTTACTTATCCTGTGGGAGATTTTAGAGATTTATCTGTTTCTGCTCGCTATTATGCTACGCTGCCAAGTGAAAACCGACGTGGAACAACTGGAGGACGAGGAGGAAGGTAAATAAAATTATAAATTATTAGTGATGAAATATTTATTCAGCAAAGCTAATGATAAATGGAAAATACGTTATTGAATTTATTTAAAAATGAGAAAAACTATATTCTGACACATAGGAAGTAGATAATAGACTTTCGCAAAACAATCATCAGATAAAATCTTGTTTTTCCACTTGTAAGGAAAAGGCATGCCTTTTCCCTAACAATAAAATACGTTTTTATAAAAATAAAATTGAATGTAGATTTTTAATAACCTAAACTACCGAAACCCTAACCTTCTTTTTCTTTAGCTTCTGATTATTTACTTTTGGCAATACCGTTTTGATAGTGTTTTTCTTAACAGCAACAAAAGCACAATCATTTTTGA
This sequence comes from Bernardetia sp., assembly GCF_020630935.1. Classification (NCBI taxonomy): domain Bacteria; kingdom Pseudomonadati; phylum Bacteroidota; class Cytophagia; order Cytophagales; family Bernardetiaceae; genus Bernardetia; species Bernardetia sp. The sequence continues at coordinate 15,929 of NZ_JAHDIG010000031.1, read as the reverse complement.
GTTCGATAATTCCTAATTCATTTTTTTCTAACTTTCCCTGCTTGAAAAATAGTCCTGCAATATCGCCCTTCGAAATTTTGTCTTTTCTTCCTCCAGAAATAAATAACGTTGTCCATTCAGATATTTTTGGTAGATTTTGTTTCGTTGAAATAACTAGGTTTTGAGTAGATAAATTTAATTGCTCAATAAAATCTGGTAAATTTTCATTTTCGTAATGCAGAATATATGCCGTTCCTTTTGCATCCATACGTGCTGTACGTCCGTTTCGGTGCGTAAATTCTTCGCTTCTGTGTGGAAGATGATAATGAATGATAAAACTAAGTTCTGGAACGTCTATTCCCCTAGCTGCCAAATCTGTAGCAAGCAAAATTTGATGCGTTCCGTTTCTAAATTTTATTAAAGCTCTCTCCCTTTCTGTTTGCTCCATTCCTCCAAAAAAAGTACCGTGAGAAATACTGTTCTCTGAAAGAAAATTACTTATCCTTTCAATAGAATCTTTATAATTGCAAAAAACAATTCCATTCTGATTTCCAATATAAGAAAGCAATTCTAAAAGCATATCTAATTTATCTTTTTTGGGAGACTCTACCAGTTTTATTTCTAACTTACTTCGCTTTTTATCATCCAAATAATCAATTATAAGAGGTTTTCGAAGCCCTACAAAGCTGGGTATTTCTATTCCTTTTGTAGCAGAAGTCAGTATTTTTTTATTCACTTTTGGTAATAGCTCCAAAATCTCTTTCATCTCCTCTTCAAAACCAATTTCTAATGATTTATCAAACTCATCTAAAACCAGTGTATTTATGTGATGTGTTGAAAATGTTTTTCTTCTTAGATGGTCAGCTACTCTTCCCATTGTTCCTATCAAAACAGCAGGGCGATGTTTTATTTCTATCTTGTCCTTTGAACCTGCACGCCCTCCATAGACAGCATTTACCTTAAATCCTGTTCCCATCTGTCGCATTACTTGTTCTATCTGAATGGCAAGTTCTCTTGTCGGAACAACAATGAGTGCTTGTATTTCTTCTACATCTGCATCTAATTTTTCAATGATAGGTAATAGAAAAGCAATCGTTTTTCCTGTTCCTGTGGGAGAAAGCAAAACCACTTCATTAGCCGAATCCATTGCTAGTTTAGATTCTTCTTGCATTTCATTGAGTTTCTCTATTCCCAATTTCGCTAAAATAGCTTTCTGATTTTTGATAGAATTAGACATTAAAAAATAATAAAGAGTAGATAAGAAAATATAAAATGTAGCTCAAACAGAACTCAAATAAAAAAATGGGAGTACTTTAGCTAAAAAACAAGTTCAAATTTACAAAATAAAACAAGATATATGTCTATCAAAAATGAATACATTAGCCCCATCGAACTATTTACAAAATGGTTTGACGAAGAGAAAAAAATATCACAAACCAAACATATTAGTGCAGTTTGCTTATCTACTTTGGGTTTAGATGGCTTTCCAAATGCTCGTTTTGTTTCTTTAAAAGAAATTATGGATGAAAACTTTGTTATCACAACTTCTTTCAATTCAAGAAAAGGACTAGAAATAAGTGGCAATAATAAAGTAGCTCTGACATTTTGGTGGAAAACTACAGAAAGACAAATCAGAATACAGGGAATAGCAACAAAAACACCTACATCGTTAGCTCAAAAATATTTTAAAGAAAGAAATTTAGCCTCCCAAATTGTATCTTGTATTTCCAATCAAGGACAAGAAAGCAATGCTATTGAATCACTTGAAAAAGAACTAGAACAACAAATTTCACAGAGACAAAATGTTGAAGTGCCAGCAGACTGGGGCGGATATTTTATTTCTCCTGTCCGAATAGAGTTTATGCAATTTAAAGACACTCGTTTTCATGATAGAAAACTATATGTAAAACAGGAAAATGAGTGGATTTGTAAACAACTTCAGCCATAAGAATACTCAAATACGAAGCAAATTTTGGAGTAATTTATATTGTTCAGCTTTTAGATAATTTTAAAGGTGTTTAAGACCTAAAAGTGAGCGAAGCTAATGTAGCTTTATACAATTGTCGGTACTGACCTTAGTCTATATAGGTCAGTCTCGCTAGCGCAGACCGTAAATAATTTGTTTTTTCTCTATTTCAATATTAATATACTTGACAGAGTTATTAGTCTTAACAGTTTACTCCTCATATTGAGTATGTTAATTCACTGCTTTTACTCTACAAAAATAAAATATAGTTGCAACAGATTTTATTGAGTGTGCGTCTTATTTTTAAAGTGCTTAACACATCTTTAATTTTATTTGAAATATGAGAAAATATGTAACAAAAAACTCTGCAAAGAAGATGAGCCAACTATTACTTTTTGCAACGCTTCTATTTGGCTTTACAGCTTGTTTTTATGTTGAAGAACCTTCAGAACCTGTTTATAAAACAGAATATACTCCTGTTTATATGAGTCGTGAAGACTTAAACAATTCAGTAAAATTCGAATCTGCACGTGTACTCAAAAACACAGGCAAGATATTTATGAAAGGCTCGTATGTTTTTGTTGGAGAAAGATATGAAGGAGTTCATGTAATTGATAATAGAAACCCTAGAGACCCAAAAAATGTTGGTTTTATTGCCATCGCAGGAAATGTAGATGTAGCTACAAAAGGCAATGTTATGTATGCTGATAATGCTGTTGATTTGGTAGCGATAGATATTTCTAACCTACCAGTAATTCGTGTTTTGAAACGTGTGGAAGAAAGTTTTCCAGAAGCTAATCAAGTTCGTCCACCCGACGGAGGACAGTTTGATTATGATGCTAGTAAAGGATATATCATAGATTGGGTCAAAAATGACTAATCCTAGATTGTATCTCAATTATTTATTCCAAACGATTAAAATCCATACAAAACATGAAAACTTATATATATATTCTTTTTGGTCTTATACTTTTTGCATCTTTTGGTTGCGAAGCTGACCAATTTACAGAGAGCGTAGATGCTGTCAATCCAAATGGCAAAGGTGGTTCACTGGCTCGCTTTACAGTAGTAGGAGATAAACTTTATACTATCGATAACGACCAAATGAGAGTTTTTGATATTGAAGAAAATACAAACCCCACCTTCGAACAAACTGTAGATTTAATAAGTGGAGTGGAAACTGTTTTTCCATACAACAACTATTTGTATTTGGGGACACAAACAGGAATGCTAATTTATGATATTTCTAACCCTTCTGCTCCTGCTTATGTATCTATGTACGAACACGTACAGGCTTGCGACCCTGTTGTGGTACAAGATAATTATGCCTATGTTACTATACGTTCGGGAACAACTTGTAGAAACACTGTACAGATAGACCAACTGGAAGTGATAGATGTTTCGAATCCAACTTCTCCATTTGCTCTCAATCAGTATCCATTAGAAAATCCTTATGGATTAGGGATAGACAATAATTTGCTCTTTGTGTGTGATGGAAATGCAGGATTAAAGGTTTTTGATGTTACTTTTACACCAGACCGTATCGAACTTTTACACCAGTTTGAAGAAATAAATGCTAAAGATGTCATTCCACACAATGGATTACTTTTACTCATTGCTGAAGAAGGATTTTATCAATATCAGTATAAAACTTCTGGAGAAATGGAGCTACTGAGCCTTATTGAAGTAGAAGAAGAATAATAAACGAATTTGTCTCCTTCTCAAATGTTATCGCCTGTGTCGTTTTCTGTCAATTTATCACATTAGACAGAAAACGACTTTTTCTTGTGCCTTCTCCTATAAATATTTTAATTTATATGCTAAGTGTTTCATAAAAAAAAATATTTATGAAAATGACTTTCATTTCTTTTATTAACTTTGGTGCAAATATTGTCTTAAAGATATATAAAAACTAAACTTCTTGCCTATACTCTACTCTACAAAACCCTATTTGTCAATCTCACTTATTATTTACTTACTTGATTTAGAATTTTTTATGCAAAAAAAAGGTTTTTTTGGAGTTACTAGGCGTTCAGATTTCGACCATCGCCTAACTGTTTTATTTTACTCTTCTATATTTGCCCCTCTTATCTTGTTATTTTTTGGTTTGGGTCGTTATCAAAGACCAAATAGTTATGTCTCACCGTATGTTATTTTTCCAGAATGGTTTGTGTGGGCATTAGCTATCTGCTGCATTGGAGTATCTCTTTTTGGTATATTTTTATATAAAAAACGTATTCCTGAAGCCAAATCACAAGTATTACTACGTTGGAAAGCACAACGTTTTCTCCGAGCAGCAAGTTATAAATATACACTTTCTGCTTTTGCTGGAGTTTTTGCTGCTTTTGGATATTATATGACTGGCGAGAGCCAACTGGCTATTGTTGTGATGGGTATTCTGACTTTGTTTATCTTCCAACGCCCAACTAATAAAGCAATTTATAAAGATTTATCATTAAAACAAGATGAAATTTTGCTATTTAAAAGTAGTCAGACTTGGGCTTAAAATAAGATTACTTAGCTCTTGCAGGTTCTTCTTTAGTAATTGTGCCTTGTTTTTTTGATTTTTCTATTTTTGTTTTTGTATAGTTTTTCATGTAATCACTTAATATAGGATAAGCGAAAACAGAAATCAACAAAAGCCCTGTTCCTATATAAAACCCTGTATTCATCACATTCTCTTGAAAAAGAAGAATTGCTGCAGCAGTTCCATACACAGGGTTTAGATTACTTACCAAAGCTACTGTAAACGGAGGGATAGATTTCATGACACTTATAAATATGGAATAAGCGTAAATTGAAAACACAAAAGCAAGCCCTAGAATAAGTATATAATCTACTGCACTTGCATCAAACTGAAACGACTTGCCTTCTGGCTGCAAGAAAAAATAATAATAGAAAGGTAGAAATATCGTCGTGCTAATAAGTGCTCCTCCCATTTGATAGAAAGTAACAACATAAGCATCGTGCTGTTGAGCCAACTTAGCATTATAAATAGTGAGTAAAGCTCCAAAAATAGCTCCTATAATACCAATAGCAAGTCCCCATCCATAGTCAAAATCGGAATTAAAAATGATATAGATGCCTAAAATAGCATTCATTCCCACCAAAACTTGAAATGGACGACTTTTGCGTTTGGATAATATAGGGTCTAAAAAGCTAATCCAAAGAGAGGTAGTTGCCATACCGACCAAGCACACAGAAGCTGTCGATATTTTTGCAGAAATAAAAGAAAGTCCCCAATACAAAAAGACTAATATCCCAGAAGATAACATTTGAACAATAGCTTGTCTTGTAAATAACTTTGGAGAAATTTTTCTGTTCATCAAAACAAGCAACATAGCAAAAGCAGCCAAAGTACGTAGAAAAAGTAATTCAATAGCAGGCATATCAATGAGTAATACTATTGAGGGAATAAAGCTACTCAATAGCACTATCATGTGAAGCATGACATACATACGTACGTTAGAAGACATTAGTATTTCTTGTTAAGAGTGCATCAAATATAGAGTTAGGCAAAACACTGTTGAAAAATTACTATAAAACTTAAAGACAATCCTATTTCTGTACTATTTGTAAAGATAATAAAAAATGATTGGCTCAATTAATCACTTTTTCACCTAAAAGCACTCACAAAGTACAAACTATTGTTCAAAACACCAATTAGAAAACTAAATCTTTACGGAAGTAACCATTTTGGTAGCATGCTCTCGCCAATATTTATAATCAGTACCTGATACATTAAAGTTTACAATAAGTACTTTTCCATTATAAACACTATATAAAACTTGATGATAACGAGACTTTCCACCTTGATTGATGATAGCATTAGGGTCTTCGGGAATAGCTCCAATAAATTCGAACAGAACACCTTCCCTACTACCAAGATTAATAATTTCTCCTTCGTTAAGAAACTTTACTTTCTCATAAAACGAATTAGCAATCGCACCTTTGTAAAACCCCATCAAAAGCTCCATACTGAGTTCGCTTTCCAAACCTACTTCGCCCCACTCAAAAAGGCTAGAGTTTACGCCTATTTCGGCTCGCCTATCTGGACTTCTGAAGATAGCTAAAGGTCTTTTTGGTGTAAAATATTTTGCAGCTATCTCCTCGTCGGACATTTCCACAAAATTATCTGGAATAAGAAGCGTTACTCCTTCTCCAATACGTTTTCTTTTATACTTATCTGGCATTTGTCCTGCAAAATTAAAGGCAGAAAATACGCACAGCAATAAAAAAATAAAGACTGTTGTTTTGACTGTTTTTATTTTATGTTTTTTGATTTTCATAAAGTTGAAATGGTTCTGATAGGAAATAATTTTTGTTTTAGATAGTTTTTATAATCAAATTATTGTGCCAAAACTTGAATATAAACTTATCTTATCTCCATATTAGCTTCTTGCTTCCACCTTTACTTTTTGAGCAGCTGTATCATTCATTCCAAACCAAGCAAAAAACAATATGAACCAGCCTCCCAAAAGTATAGCAACTACGGTAGATAAAATAGAAGCATCAAAAGGAAATTTTGGTGTTGCTCCATTTTCTACTTGAACAGAAACCAAATAAATGATTATAAAAAGATTGATAAAAATACCGATGCCTTTTGTCCAAAGTTTGAAGTTTTTGAGCAACATTTGGCGTGTAGCTTGATTTTTTGCCCAAAATTTTCGTTTTGGAATAGGTAAAAATTGTTGTGGTAAATTAGGAATTAATGTCCCTAAAATCAGAAGTATGCCATTACAAACTACAATAGCTGCTAAAAACAAATAGAAAAATCCATTTTTTGTAAGATTGAAAACTCCACCTACTTCATCGATTTTGATAGTAACAGGAGGCTTCAAAATTACATTTTCATACAAAAGAACTCCCATTACGGCAAGCATAGAGAGCATCCAAATAAATTTTATAAACTTTATCATATTGCTAGTTAAAAATTACAATTATAAAATAGTATAGAAACTAATTTTGTTTCTACTGTTTTGCTAAAAGAAGTTGCAAAGGTACTAAGAAAGAACAATACTTTCTTTCAATAGGGAATAAAAAAACCTAGTACAAATGTAATAGTACTAGGTTAATAATAGTAAGTGTGTTTACTTTTTATTGTTTCTTCATCTTAATCAGTTTATCTGCTGGTGGACGCAATGGCACACAAAAACCTATGCTAAATATTGCACCTTGATTTGAAATATTTGTATTGTCATTTACTCCATATTGTTGTACTTCAGCAAGTGTAGTTACTGTTTCTTCACTTACATCTCTTGGAGGGATAGATAAACTTGCTGTAACCAAATCATTATAAGCATTTACATATTTTGAAGTAGCTACTGTATTTTCTTTTGGTTTTTCAGCTATATTGCGTAGTCCATAATAAGCACGAGCATCTAAAGTAAGATATGCATAACGAGTAAGTTCTATCAAATAACTAAATCCAAAACTTGCACCTATATCTGTCTGGCGAATGTTTGCAATTCTTTGATTCATTATATTAGATTCATTACCTACAGTAGAAGCTGTATTTCCTATAAGCAGACGAGCAGAAGGGCCTGCTAAGATATAGAAGTGATTACGACTATTTGGAGCAATACGAATCTGTAACATTGGGTCTAAAGAAAAATAACGCAACTTGTATTTGTTTCGCTGATTAAAATTGATTGTATCTACCCTTCCCATTTCTACATAATTGAGTTCCATACGAACTCCTATTGCTTTTGTAAACTCTTTTCCAGCAAATACGCCAAACTGTCCTCCTACTTGAAATTTTCCGTTTGCTTTAGTATTCTCTACCTCAAGAAGAGGTAATTGAAGTAGATCTTCCTCATCTATTTCAACAAAACGTGCTGTTTCAAAAGACATAGGCATACGAGAAATAGATAATCCTCCCTTAAAACCCGAATATGAAAATCCTTGTGCTTGCAACTGATATGTTAGAGCAAGGCAAAAAAGAAGAGAGAGAAAAAATGTTTTTTTCATAATAGTCATAACTAATATTTATATAGGATGTAAAATTTCTTTTTAGTCAGTTCTTGATGTTAGAATGTCTATTTTTACTACTTTATCAAAACAAAATAAGTACTCCAAAAATAAGCAATACTCCCTAATTAAACGAGAGAATCTTAAAAAAATTGAATGTTAGGTCTAATTTGTTTCTATTTTGTAGTATAGACATACATTTTTGTTTTGGTTAGTGCATAAAATTGTAAGCTATAAGGAAAAAAATATTCTAACTTACTAATTATATTTTTTTCAAGAGGTATCTCATCCAAACCATTTTTATACAAGCTCTTTTTTATAATTTTATTTTCTGCAACAATGAAAATAGCTTCCTTTTCAAAAGAAATTGATTTCCAGTGTGGATATTCTAATGTGGTTTTATAGTTTCCAAAACTATCAAAAACCAAGATGCCCTGCTGCTCTACCCCCAAAAATATCTGCCCTTGATAAAATTGTAGATGTGTGATAGGATATTCTTCATTGCTCAATACCAAATCTAAAGGCGTTTGAGATAAAATTTGTTTATTCAAAACATCATAATTTTTCAAGCTAAAATCAGATTCATCGAAAAACCAAAGTGTGTTGTTCGGAGCAGGCACAAGCAAACGTACAAAACCCACTTGTCCGTACTGATTATTTGTTTCTATTTTTTCAGACACTCTGTAACGTTCTATTTCTGTCAAAAAACGATTCAAGATAACCCATTCTTGTAACTCTTGATAAAAAACAAAAATTTGATTCGGGTTTTGAGTCGTAAAATTAGTAGGAACAATAGGAGATGACGGCGAATAGAGAACTTCTGTTTTCCCCAAACTGTCTAAGCGTTTTATATTTCCTTTTGTATCGCAGATATACATTCTGCCATAAGAATCAATATCAGCCAAAACCATCTCTTTTTCAAAAAACACTTCCTTATCTATATGTAGAGTATCTTGTCCTAAACAAATAGTAATAGTTATTAATAGAAATAGTGCTGACAAAATTATTTTTTTCATACAGTTTGTTCTCTAGCTTTTTGTATCGTTTTCTCAATAAAATCTTTTGCTTCTTTCTCTTTGAGTTCTGCATATTCTTTTTTCATTTGATTTGTTCTTAGTGCAATATCAAACTTTATACTCTCATATTCTTGTCTAGCTTTTTCATTTTCTCTCAAAAAATTTCTAAAAAGCAAGTGGCGTTTCAGTTCTTCACTATCAGACGGGCAAACATATAAATGGTGGCTTATTTTATCTAAAATTTCATCAGCATTTTCTTTCTCTCGTTTGAATACTTCTCTATCTTCGATTCCTTGATTTCCATTATGATAATAGCCTCGTTTTACTAAATCTTCTTTGACTTTTTGAAAAGTTGTATCGGCTTCATCAAAATAAACAATGTCTATATCAATAATATCTTTTGCTGCTAAATTAGGAACTGCTGTACTCCCTATGTGTTCTACTTTTGTATTTTTGGGTAAGACAGTTTCTAGTTTTTGCTTTATTTTTTCAAAATCAAAAATCCAGTTAGGATTGTATTTTTGGATTAGCATAACTTTTTATGAAATGATATTCTCTATCTGCTTTTTAAACCATTCTGTCTTGACTAGCTTATTCTTATCAATATTTTGTCTTGCTTCTAAACTTTTACAATAGTCTTTCATAGGAAGCACTTTATAAAAAACTTCTAGGTCGTTACTTTCTAAGTAGGAAACAATGATTTCTACTTGTTCGAAATTAGATTTGCCTTTTTTAAATCGCTTGGGAAGTTCTTTATTCTTGTTTGTAAATTCTGATTCTCCAAAATAAGGATAACTCTCACGTTCAGAAGCTATACGTAATGAAATTCTACTCACAACTTTGTTTTTTTCTTCCACTAAAGCACCAATATATGCTACTTTATCAAACTCTTTATTTGATTCAGCATAATATTCCTCTAAGTTATCTGGGTGATACAGATAGTTTTCTATACTGTAATATTTCAAAATAGATAGTTTTGGATAATTCTCTTTTATCAAAAAAATATCTTCATCAGAGAGAAAATCCCTATCTACAAGTCCTTTTAATTCTGTTGTACGTGTTTTGTGATACACATCATTTCTTGTATTGGCAGCAATAAAAACAGTATTTTCAATTCCTGTACTTCCATACAGTTTTGCGTCTTTATTTTCTACAAAAAACAAATTAAAATCTTTGAAAATGGAAGGTAAAAACTCTTTTCCAATGGCTATTTCATAAATATCTGGATTGTTTTTAAGTTCTGGCTGTAATATTTGGGGTAAGTCAAAATCTAAAGAATCAAAATCAATGATGGAGGCGTGTTCAGATTGCTTGGCGTATTCTATAAAACCCAAAGAATGAGAAGCTGTCCAAAGCTGACTTTTTTCTGGAATCCAGTTTTCAGTAATTTCTTTTAAAAGATTATACTGAATTTTAGTATTTAGGTGCAAATCTATTTCATCAAAAAAGTAAATCGTTTCTTGATACAAGTCTTTTCTACTAATGAGATTAATAAGCAAATTTACCACTTCTTTTTCTCCAGCCGAAAGCTGATTGTAGTGAAACTCTGTGTTTCCTTTTCTAAAATTTATCTGTGCAACCTTTCCATCTAAAGGAGGAATAATTGATAATAATTCTAGCTTCGTTCCATTTTCATCTCCAAAAATATTTTGTAATGAATTATTGATAGGCTCTATGTATTTTTGATTTATCTCTTCTCCTGATTGTTTTTTTATAAAAACATCATTCAAAATAATACCAGTAATTTTCTCTACATCATTTTCAAAACGTTCGTCTCTGTCAATAAAATACTTAGGTCGGTCAGAGTCTTTTTCAAAATCAAACTCTTGTTGCCCTAAACTTTTTCTAGTCAATCTGGGTATTTGTCTAAAACTTGTTCTTCCATAAAATATAAATTTTGAATCTGGGCTATAAACAGGTTTACTTGTTTGTCCTTTGAAAAGTCCCCAAGTATCATGAGAAGTAATTTTGAATTCATCTGCTTCTATTTCTATCGTTGTGTTTTTTTCTTCATCCTTTGTCCAATAATCTAAAAATTGTTTTTCGTAGCTAATATTATTCTTAAACATCTCATTAGCAAAAACAAAAGCATCAAAAACAGAAGATTTCCCAGAACCATTTGCACCAATAAGCAAGACGAGTTTAGAGTCTTGTGGAATATCTTTAATAGTTAGGTCAGTAAACCTTTTGAAATTTTGAAGATGAATTTGAGTAATTCGCATAAAGAAAAAAATCAGAAATGGATAACGTTTAAGAGTGAATTTAGAATAAAAAACATTCTGTTACAAACTTCCCTCCCAAGTAAAATAATAAAGGCAAGGAACAAGCCAAGACAAAAGCCAAACAAAAAATGATAGCCTGTAATAGCGTTTCCAAAATGAAGAATAATTCGTACTCAAATTGTTTTTTACAGCTTCAAAAATCAGTTTACTTGTCAGAAATAAGCCTAAGAAAAATAAGTTAAAGAAAATTAGATAACCGACGTAGTTGTATTTTTCGAAAAATATATCAAACAAACACAGGTGGGAAGGCAATCCATAAATATACTTTACAAAAAAGAATTTCAAGACATATACGCTCAAAATGATATAAAAAACACCTATAAAGAAAATTGCAAGTGTGGAAATAAGGCTGTTTTTTGGATTTTTATAAAATGAATTATAAATAAAATAAACTCCTAAAATACTTCCCATTACAATCCATAAAATAATTCCTTCATTTAGCAGCACAGAAGTATTTAAAAAATCTGTTGTATTTACTTCACTACTAAAAAAATTAACACTACAACACGTCGCTATCAAATCTGGATTGATATTCCAAAAGTAAAGCAGCATCAAAACAAGTTCTGTACTGACACAAAAAAAAGCTGGAAAAACCAAATAATACTTTTGTGGTGTAAGAGGATAAGTAGGTTCTTTTTTATCTAAAAAATGTAAGAATAAAAAGCTACTATACACAAACAGGCTAAAAATCTTAAAATATAGTAGTGGATAGCCAAACTCGTTTGCCTCTAACGCACCTGTGGCACACATCGCACCACGCAGAAGCGATGGAATATGCTCATTGACTGTCATCAAAAAAGCTATCAATGAAAAAACTTGAAATAAAAGCACCATTTCCACAACTGCTCCTACTAAAAAAGTCCTTCTTTCAAGATTAATTTGAATTTCATCGCTACTTGAAATATTCCATCTCTTAATAATTTGAAAAACAGTTCTCAAAATCATAAAAAGTAAGAAAAAACAGCAGCTCTGTGCCAACAGTTGGGCAATTATCCACGTATCGGTCATGATTTTTTAATTATTCCTTTTTTTCTCAAAAATACAAAATTTGAAGGAGTTGAAATTACGTTTTGGCAACTCCTTTAATAGGATAACAATTTTTATATTATCTTTAAAATTTATCTAAAATAACTTAGCTATGAATAGCAAAAATACCTTACTCCTCTCTTTGTCTTTTCTACTACTTTTTATTTGTTCGGATGAAGCATTTTCACAACTTCAGAAAGAACAAGAATACTACCTTACCCTAATAAAACCTGGTAAGAAAAAGCGTATTCGCTTTTATGTAGGAGAAGAACTCAAATTCAAACTCAAAGGAGAAAAATTTAAACGAAAAGCTACCATTACAGCCATAGATTCAAATTCAGTAAGCATAAATGGACTAGCAACTATTCCTTTGGAAGACTTTAAAATAATTCAAGTCAATAAAAAAACGATAACAAAGATTCGCCATATCGGAGAAAAAGGAGGGATTGTTTTTGCTGCTTTAGGAGGAATAAATACTTTATTTAAAATACAAGGGTCAGAGGCAATGATATATGGTGGTGCTACTTCTTTTGTATTGGCACAAATTCTTAGATTATTTGAAAATAGAAATTACAAATTAAACTCTTATCGTCATCTGCGAGCAGTGCCTAAAGCAGAGGGATTAGATTTGGAAAGAAAAAGAAGTTATTAACAATTTAAGAGTAGAAAGCAGAAACAAATTTTGATGATTAAGATTATGAAATCTAGGATTAATTTCCGTTATTCGGAAAGATTTTTCAAAAAAATCAAATTATCAGAACAATATCTAACAACACACCACATAATAACATAAGTTCTAATACAACTACTCACTTATTATTATTTATATCAACTAGCTCTTTGTGAAGGAATTTCAATCTCTTTTAAAAAAATATACCAATCAATATTCTCGTTTTTTAAGTGTCGATGGTGCACTGATTCATTATCGTATTGAAGGTGAAGGTGAGCCTCTTGTCTTGCTACACGGCGCATTTTCTTCTCTCCATACCTTCGATGAATGGACAAAACGACTAAGCAAACATTATAAAGTCATTCGCATAGACTTACCTGGTTTTGGGCTTACAGGAACAGTTCCAGATGATGACTATTCTATGCCAAAACATCTTCACTATTTCAATGGTTTCATAGAAACTTTGGGCATTGATAAATTTTATTTAGGAGGAAGCTCTTTGGGAGGTTGGCTTTCTTGGGAATATGCACTTCAATACCCAAAGAAAGTTAAAAAACTCATTTTAATAGATGCAGCAGGTTTTTTAGATGCTCAAAGTATTCCATTGCCTTTCAAAATGGCTCGTACTCCATTTTTTGGTCGTGTGATAAAATATGTCATTCAGCACAATGTTTTAGAACAATTTGTACGAGAAGTATATTACAATCAGTCTAAAATTACGCCTCAGCTTATAGAGCGTTATTACGAACTCTTCACTAGAGATGGAAACCCAGAGGCTTTTTTACTTTTGGTAAATAACAAGCACAAGGAAAATACAAAAAGTCTCAAAAAACTCTCTATGCCAGTCTTGATTATGTGGGGACGTGAAGACCGTTGGATTCCTGTCCGAAATGCTCACCGTTTTCATGACCTTATTCCACAAAATAGAATGCTTATCTACGACAGAGTAGGACACCTTCCGATGGAAGAAGTTCCTGTCCGTACAGCTAAGGCTGTTATCAAATTCTTAAGTGAAGATTTTTAGTTTGAAAAACAAAATATTTAAAATCTACGTTCAGAAATACGATATTACAATTTCGAATAGCTCATTTAAGTAAAAGTTTAGTATATGTAATTTAGTAGAACAAAAAGGAAAAATGCTTGTGTATAAAATCAATTATTTTTTGCATAATTGATAGCAATTCATTTTCTTAGTAGCTAAATAGAATACAACCAAACTCTTTATACTAGAAACTATTTATTTGGTCTTCTTTTGAAATTCATTTAAAAAATTCTTACAAAAAATATATAACTCCAAATATGGCAGACGTAAATGTAAACTTTGTACACCCAACAGACGGACGCATGATTAGTGCTACCCTAGACGATACGATGAGCGTACAAGAAATTATAGGCGAACTTATTACACATGATTTTATCAAAAATAGTCAGCAAGGATACAATTTGGCTATAAAAGGAGGGAATCGTCTGCTGAATCATCAAACATTAGGGCAAGCAGGCATCACGCATGGCACTACCTTTAGAGTAATTCCAGCTACAGATGCAGGAAGGTAAATTCAGAGTGAAATAAACTTAGAACTATAAAGTTTAGATTTTAGAATTTTAAAATACATTATTTATAAAGTTATATAGGATGGTTTATTAAAAACTGTATAACTGATAACTGATAACTGAAGTATGGCTACTCCTCAACAAATACGAAACCGTCGTTTGGCAAACGATTATAAAGAAATGGAAAATATCAGTGGTTCTTTGCTATCTTTTGAGCCACTTGTAGGTACGCCTCCACATGTGGAAGAATATGAAGTAACAATTTTTGTACGTAGTATTCTTGACACACAGCCTACTTACAGAGACCAACACAAGTTAAAAATCACACTTCCTGAAGCCTATCCACAAGCTCCACCACAGTTGGAATTACTAGATGAGCCTTTTGTCTATCATCCCAATTGGTTTAAAAATGGACGTTGGTGTTACGGAACTTGGGAAATGTCGGAAGGGTTGGGAAGACACATGATTCGCATGATTCGTACATTACAATACGACATGGAAATTACCAATGAACACAGTCCAGCCAACGAAGAAGCTCGTAATTGGTATTTACGTATGCGAAATAGTGGTATTTTTCCTTGCGACAGACAAGAAATGCCAGACCCAACCAAAGAGCGTGCAGCCAAGAAAAGCTCTGGTTTCAGAATAACAGGTTTTGGCACAGAATCTACTCCAAAAGAAGAAGCTCCCCAAGAGAGTTCATCTTCACACGAAGGAAAACGAGGAGGATTCAGAATACACTAATCTTATGTAACGCAGACTTTTGGTCTGCGTTATGTGTTTAAAGCAAATATTGATAAAGAATAAAGTCAAACACAATACATTGGATAAAATACAATTAGACAAACTTCGCTATCCAATTGGAGATTTTGAAGCTCCAAAAGAAAAAAATTCCGAAAAGCGTAAAGAGCTAGTGTTAGAATGGAAAAATGATATTTCATCTTTTCCTAACCGATTAAAAAAAGTTATAGAAAACCTAAATAATGAACAGTTAGAGTGGAAATATCGCCCTAATGGTTGGACAATCAAACAAGTGATTCATCACTGTTCGGACAGTCATATCAATGCGCTTATTCGATTCAAACTTGCCCTTACAGAAAATGAGCCTACCATAAAACCCTATTTAGAAGCCAAATGGGCTGTTTTGCAAGACATGACATTATCTATTGATGTTTCGCTATCTATTTTAGAAGGAGTTCATCAAAAACTAAATATTATTATTGAATCTCTTTCAGAGTCAGATTTAGAAAAACGTTTTTTTCACCCAGAGCATCAAGTTTATTTCAATCTTTTCGAACTGGTAGCCAACTATGCTTGGCACTCCAATCATCATTTGGCTCATATTAAGCAAGCCATTGCAGCAAAAGGAAGTTATTAGGGATAGTTTTAATAAAAATCTTAACCATCAGTATGTTTAAAATCATAGAAGAAAAACCACCTTATATTCCAAAAAATGCAATAGATATGCC
>NZ_JAHDIG010000030.1:52408-54287 GCF_020630935.1 Bernardetia sp. | reverse complement strand
CAATAGATAGAAAAATGAAGGCTAAATATGTAATTTTTTTACCAAATTTTGTCTCTACAAAAGTATCACAAATTTATAAGGCTTGAAAATGAATTTTGATAGAAAATATTATTTTGTTTTACTGTCTGTAAGGAAAAGGCATAGCTTTTTGCTAACCAAAATGACTATTCTCTTCATGAGCTGAAACCCTAAGAAAACATAGTAAAACACTTTTGAATCCTTATTTTAACAAAATAACCTCTTGACAAACTTTATCAATCATTTCGTTAGAAATATCTAAATGCGTAACTACTCGTAACCATTCTTTTCCAAAATTAGACACTAAAATATTTCTTTTTTCTAATTCTTGCCTAAATTTTTCAGAAGAATAGACTGAATTTATCCTAAACAAAACGATATTCGTCCCTTCAAAAATCACTTCTTCTACAAGGTTATTATTTCTCAATGCTTCAGCTATTTTTTTAGCATTTTGGTTGTCTTGTTTTAGCTTTTCAATATTATTATCTAAAGCATAAATTCCTGCTGCTGCCAAAAAACCAGATTGGCGCATTCCTCCACCCAAAACCTTTCTAATTCGCTTTGCCTTATGAATAAGTTCTTTACTTGCCACTAATACAGAACCTACTGGCGCACCCAAACCTTTAGAAAGACAAACAGAAA
This sequence comes from Bernardetia sp., assembly GCF_020630935.1. Lineage (NCBI taxonomy): Bacteria > Pseudomonadati > Bacteroidota > Cytophagia > Cytophagales > Bernardetiaceae > Bernardetia > Bernardetia sp. Next base: position 53,627 of record NZ_JAHDIG010000030.1, on the reverse strand, counting down.
TAGTATCAAAATACTGCCCTAGCTCTTTGGAAGATTGATTCCGATACACTAACGCATTAAAAACTCTTGCACCATCTAAATGAAGTTTTAGATTATTTTTTTTACAACGCTCTGAAATGGTTTTGATTTCTTCTAAAGTATAAGAACTTCCTCCTGCCTTATTGACTGTGTTTTCTAATGCTACTACTCTTGAACGAGGAAAATGTATATCGTCTGGTAGAATAACCTCTTCAATCATTTCTGATGTCAAGATTCCTTTTTCAGCCTGCAAGAGTCTAACCGAACAAAGGGAATTGAAAGCAATGCCCCCACCCTCATACTGATAGATATGTGAACGAATATCACAAATGATGTCGTCTTGTGGTTGTGTCAGAATTTTTAAGGCAATCTGATTGGTCATTGTTCCAGAAGGACAAAAAAGTCCAGCTTCCTGTCCAAACAAATCAGCTACTTTTTTTTCTAATTTTTTCACGGTTGGGTCTTCTTCCCAAACATCGTCCCCCACTTCTGCATTTAGCATGGCTTCTTTCATTGCAGTGCAAGGCAAGGTAAAAGTATCACTTCGAAGGTCTATTTTTTTCATTTTGATTTATTGTATTTTTGTCAAAAAGCAAATATACAGTTTTACTACTCTAATAGTTAAGATATTTTTATTCAATTATTCATCTAGTTTTAAAATATACTATGAAGTTTGCCACCAAAGCCATACACGCAGGCATAGAGCCTGACCCAAGTACAGGAGCTATTATGACTCCTATTTTTCAAACCTCTACTTTTGCACAGCCTTCTCTTGGAGAAAATAAAGGATTTGAATATGCACGCTCATCCAACCCTACTCGCCAAACCTTAGAAAAGTCGTTTGCAGCTTTAGAGAATGCCAAATACGGATTTGCATTTGCCTCTGGAATGGCTGCTATTGATACAGTCATGAAACTTTTAAAACCAAATGATGAAGTCGTTTGTGGAAAGGATATTTATGGAGGTTCGTACCGTTTGTTTGTAAAAATCTATGAAGAAGTTGGTATAAAGTTTCACTTTATTGGCATGCAAAATGCTGCAAATATAGAATCGTATATTAACGATAATACTAAATTAATATGGGTTGAAACACCAACCAACCCAATGATGAATATTATAGACATAAAAGCAACTGCTACTATTGCTAAAAAACATAATGTGTTATTAGCAGTGGATAATACGTTTGCTACACCTTATTTAC
>NZ_JAHDIG010000030.1:0-52398 GCF_020630935.1 Bernardetia sp. | reverse complement strand
ATTTTATAGATATGCAAGATGAACAGGCTTTGAGAGATACAGTTAATTCAAATACAAAAATGATTTGGATAGAAACACCTTCCAACCCACTCTTACAAATTATTGACATAGAGAAAACAGTAAGTATTGCAAGAGAAAACAAATTGATTTCAGTAGTCGATAATACTTTTGCCACGCCTTATTTGCAAAATCCGATAGATATAGGAGCAGATATTGTTATGCACTCAGCAACAAAATATTTGGGAGGACATTCTGATGTAGTAATGGGAGCTTTGATGTTAAATGATGATACTCTTGCTGAAAAGATTTATTTTATTCAGAAATCTTGTGGAGCAGTTCCATCTCCTTTTGACTGCTTTTTGGTACTTCGTGGTATCAAAACCCTTCATTTGAGAGTAGATGCAAGCTGCAAAAATGCTGCAAAAATTGCTAATTTTTTAGTAAAACATGATAAAATAGAAGATGTATTTTATCCGTCTTTAACATCTCATAAAGGACATGAAATTGCAAAAAAACAGATGCAACAGTTTGGAGGGATGTTGTCTTTTTCTCTTAAAAACGACACACAAGAAAATGCACGTTCATTCTTTGAAAACATTAAGGTTTTTGCTTTAGCAGAATCTTTAGGTGGTGTTGAGTCACTAGCTTGCTACCCTGCTATGATGACACACGCTAGTATTCCAGCCAAAACGAGGCGAGAAATTGGTATCAAAGATTCACTCATTCGTTTGAGTATAGGCTGTGAAAATGTGGATGATTTATTGAGTGATTTAGAACAAGCTCTTTCTTTTGTGAAAGCATAAGTTTCAGAGCATAAAAAAACCGTTTTTATCATTTCTGATAAAAACGGTTCGTACTTTTGCAGAGGAAGAGGGATTCGAACCCCCGGTACCTCTCGGTACACCGGTTTTCAAGACCGGCGCATTCGACCACTCTGCCATTCCTCTAGTCGATGCTATCTTAAAGTGTTTTGCGTTTTTTTATTGCGTTTCCCTTAAGACGATACAAATGTAGCACGCTTTTTTTGAATATACAACCTTTTAACTCAATTTTTTTTCAAAAAGTTCGATATTTTTTCATTATTTATTATAAAATAATTGACTTTCAATAGGTTAGCTTTTCGTATTTTTTACAAAAAAAATCTAGTTTTTTGAATAACCGAATTTTTGATGAATTAGTTAGAGATAAGAATATACTTTTCTTTAAAAAAACAGGAATAAGTTTATACTAAAATTGCCTTCACAGATTAAATTCTTATCTTTGAAGTAGAAGTATCAGATTCTACTTTTTAGGCTATCTGAAGTATGTCTATGTAAAGAAAAAGAATCTGTACCATTAAGAATTTGAACAACAATACGCAACAAACCACATAAAATAATACGTTCTTATGGCTGAAATCCTTATTATGCCACGCCTTACCGACACTATGGAAGAAGGTGTTGTGGCAAACATACTCGTAAAAGAAGGAGATAAAGTAAAATCAGGAGACCTTTTGGCAGAAGTTGAAACTGACAAAGCAACAATGGAATGGGAAAGTTTCGTTGAAGGCGAAGTTTTATATATTGGTGTAAACGAAGGAGATGGAGTTCCTGTCAATGACCCTGTAATGATTTTAGGAAAAAAAGGAGAAGATATTTCAGACCTAAAAGCCAAATTTGGAGCAGAGGGAGCAAAAGAAACTAAAAAAGAGGAAGAGCAAGAAGAACAACCTAAAGAAGAAATACAGCCTAAGAAAGAAGAGCCTAAAAAGACAGTATCAGCTAAGAAGACCGATACTTCTTCTATCAAAGCTACTGTCTTACGCATGAGGAAGATGACAGACACTATGGAAGAAGGTGTTTTGGCATCTTGGCTTGTAAAAGTGGGAGATAAGGTAAAATCTGGCGACGTAGTGGCAGAAGTTGAAACAGATAAAGCTACTATGGACTTTGATATTTATGAAGATGGAGAAGTACTCTACTTGGCAGCAGAAGAAGGAGATAGCGTTGCTATTGATGCGCCTATCGCTGTAATTGGAGAAAAAGGAGCAGATTATCAAGCTCTTTTAGATAATGAAAGTAGTAGTACGACAAGTGAAAATACAGAAACAGAGGAAAAAGAAAGTTCACAAAAAGAGGCTTCTATGCCTTACGATAGAGATGAAAAACCTAAAAACACAAATTCTGATGCTGATGGACGTATTTTTATCTCTCCATTAGCAAAGAAAATGGCTGAAGACAATGGATACGACATTAGCCAAATAGAAGGAAGTGGGGAAAATGGAAGAATTATCAAAAAAGATATAGAAAACTTTACTCCACAAGAGACTTCTTCAACCAAGCAAGTTTCTGACAAGCCAACAAGCCAAGCACAAACCACACCACAAAAATCTGCACCAGCATTTGCACAAGAAGGAGTACGAGAAGAGAAAGTATCACAAATGAGAAAAGCTATTGGCAGAAGTCTTTCAGATAGTAAATTCAAAGCTCCTCATTTTTATCTGACCATTGCAGTTGATATGGACAAAGCCATTGAAACACGCAAAATGCTCAATGAGCTTTCAGATAGCAAAATTTCTTTTAATGATATTGTTATCAAATCAACAGCATTAGCTCTCAAAAAACATCCTAATATCAATGCTTCTTGGCACGGTGAGACTATCCGTTATTACGACAACGTCCACATGGGTGTGGCAGTAGCAGTAGATGAAGGGCTTTTAGTTCCAGTTGTTCGATTTGCAGAAATGAAAACGCTTTCCCAAATCAATAAGGAAGTAAAAGATTTTGCAGGTAAAGCAAAAGATAAAAAATTACAACCTTCAGACTGGGAAGGAAGTACATTTACTATTTCTAATTTAGGAATGTTTGGAATAGAAGAATTTACAGCAATTATCAATGCTCCGAATGCGTGTATTTTGGCAGTAGGTGCGATAAATCAAAAACCTGTTGTTAAAAATGGTGAGATTGTAGTTGGCAATGTGATGAAAATGACACTTTCTTGCGACCACCGAGTAGTTGATGGAGCAGTAGGTGCAGCTTTCTTACAAACTCTCAAAGAGTATATGGAAAACCCATTGAAGATGTTAGTTTAATCCATACGATTCTATAATTTTTTAGGTAAAAAAAATTAGGGTTTGACTTTTTAAAGTTGAACCCTTTTTTTTAAGTTGTTGTCTCGTACTAGTATAGTGTTACAACAAAACCTTTTATTTTATGAAAAGTAAGTATGTAAAACGCACACAAAAAGACTATACAATGCAACTCAAACTTCAAATTATTTGTGAGATAAAAGAGGGCATTTTTACCGTTACTCAAGCTCAACGTAACTACGATATTGAATCTTGTGCAATGGTAATAAGAAAATATCAAAATTAGAACCTACAAAAAAGCAAAATCAGAGCACCGAAAGACATCTAACTAAAATGTATCTCTAAAACTGTAACACTATTTCAAGACGAGGCATATGTTGGTCTCTGTAACGGTAAGCCAAAACGAAAGACCAACAACGGTAGAAAAATTACTTTATGTTGTTCAATTATTGCAATAGTATAGCCAAGAAAAAAGAACAACATAAACTACGATAGCTGTTAATATGTTAGGTCAAACTCTCCTTCCCTTATTTCAACAACTTTTCCCTCCTCATTAACGGCATCAAATTCAAATTTACCTCCCATTATATTATTTTCAATATCGTGGTATAAAATTTTTAATGTACCTTGATGAATGTTGTTTGTTTTATAATCAGTAATGGTAGGAATATTATTAGTATACTCCCCTTGATTTGGTTCGTTGCCGAGATTATAAATATTGCCAACCATTGAAGATGTTCTACTAATACCAGTAACTACCATTCCGACTGATTGATATATAAAATCTGGAGATTTACCTCTATTTGAAAAAGAAAGGTGCATATAGTCTGTACTATCAAACTGAGGATAAGATAAACCAAACCATATAGAATTAGCTCCTGGGCTTATTACTGGAGAAGGTTTTAAGAGCTTGCCATTCACTTTACACTTGACACCACCCCTACCGTCAAACACATAGTTTCGATTATCCAAATCAACTGATGCCATATCACAAGCAGTAAATGTTATCAACAATAATAAAAAAAGTAATTCCTTTTTCATAGTTCTATTTATTTTTAGATGTAAATCAATTTCCAACTTTACTAGTATTATGACGAACATAACACTAATTCTGTTGCTGGCTGATTAACAAAAAAAGGAAAGCTCCTATTATCTCATTTGTATTTTACTATGCAAATCCCAACTGCTTCCTAACTTTCTGCAAGACTTCAAAAGCTACTTTTCGTGCTTTTTCTTCACCAACTTTTAGGCTTTCTTCCAAATGTTTGTCATCTGCCATCAGTTTGTCAAAACGTTCTCTTTCAGCTTTGTATTTATCCAAAATGAGTTCTAAAAGAGCTTTTTTGGCGTGTCCGTAGCCATAGTTTCCACCTTCATAATTTTGTCTCATCGTTTGGAGTTCGCTCTCAGAAGCCAAAAGTTTGTAGAGTGAAAAGACATTACACGTTTCGGTGTCTTTTGGCTCTTCTAGTGGCGTGCTATCCGTTACGATAGACATAACTTGTTTTTTGAGCTTTTTCTCTGGTAAGAAAATATCAATCGTGTTTCCGTACGACTTACTCATTTTGCGTCCGTCCGTACCAGGGATAGTCATTATCTGTTCATCTACTTTTGCTTCTGGAATAACAAAAATTTCTCCGTATTGGCGATTGAAAGCAGAAGCAATATCTCTAGTAATTTCTAAATGTTGAATTTGGTCTTTTCCAACAGGTACAAACTCGGCATCATAGAGCAAAATATCAGCAGCCATCAAGACAGGATAGGTAAAAAGTCCTGCATTCACGTCTGAAAGCGAATCAGCTTTGTCCTTGAAGGAATGAGCATTGGCAAGCATCGGGTAAGGCGTAAAGCACGATAAATGCCACGCAAGTTCGGTTACTTCTGGGATTCTTGACTGACGATAAAATGTATTTTTTTCAATATCAAAGCCAAATGCCAACCACGCAGCAGCTACAGCATTGGTGTTTTGGATTCTTGTTTCGGCATCTTTTACCGTAGTGAGAGAATGCAAGTCAGCAATAAAAAAATAAGAATCGTTACCAGCTTTTTTAGAAAGCTCAATGGCTGGCAAAATTGCGCCCAATAAATTTCCTAAATGTGGACGACCAGAAGACTGAATACCTGTGAGAATACGAGACATTTTCTAATGATTAGTGATTAATGGTTAGTTATAAATGAAACAACCATATTTTTTATACAAACATTCAAAATTCAAAAAAAAGTTTGAAAAAGCCTAATTGATTTTATGATTCAATAGATAAATTCTGTTATTTCGTTTTTGATTCTAACATAATGTTCAAAGACAAGCCGTTTTACCTACTTTGTCGTTGTTGGTATTTTTACCAATAATTTAAACTTTCTCAAAATGAAAAATTATTTTCGCCTTATATTTTTAGTTTCGTTTCTTTTTTCTTGTGGCTCTGATAAAATGACAGACAAGGAAAAAAATGATGAGTCAGCTATTGAAAAGGAAGCATTAGAAAACCCTATTGATTCTTTAAAGTTGCTTCACGCCAGTCAGTTTGCTTCTTACGATTATGGAGGTTTTAAAACATTGGAAGTTTATGACAAAAATAAGAATCTACAACAGCGTTATCTTTTGTACAAAGGAGAAAAGCCACAGACCAACTTAGAGTATGATTTGGCTCTCCAAACTCCTCTCAAACGTATTGTTTCACGCTCTACCAAGTATGCTACTTTTTTTTCACTTTTAGAAAATGTAGAGAATGTAGTGGGTTTTGTGGGTTCACAGTATGTTTCAAACGAAAAAATTAGGCAACATTTAGAAACAGGAAAAATTAAAGAAGTAGGAAATGATGATGGCTCTGGAGTAAACTTCGAAGGGTTGGTTAGTCTAGAACCTGATGCTATTTTTACGTATGATGCTAGTCTGTACGGAGGGACAAGCGATACACAGCAAAAAATGAAAGAACTTGGTTTGCCAGTCGTGATTTGCAATGAAACTTTGGAAAGTTCGCCACTAGCGCAAGCAGAATGGATAAAATTCTTTGGCGTTTTGTTTGAAGAAGAGGAAAAAGCCAGTCAAATTTTTGGTGAAGTCAAATCAAATTACGACGCTCTCAAAAACTTGACAGCAAACATCAAAAAGGAAAACAAACCCACACTTTTTTTTAATGCGTGGTACAATGAAACATGGTTTATGCCCAATGGAGATAGTTATGTAGCGCAGTTTGCCAAAGATGCAGGTGCAATATATTTATGGGAAGATTTGGAAGGAAGTGGAGCTTCGCCATTAGCTATAGAATCTGTGTATGACAAGGCAGAACAAGCCGATTATTGGTTTCATGCCAGCGACTGGACAAATATGAATCAGCTTATCAGTGCAGACAGACGTTTTGTTTCTTTCAAATCAGTCAAAAATACAACTGTATTCAATCACAACAAAAGAAGACTCAAAAGTGGTGGAAACGATTATTTTGAAAGTGGTGTAGCTTTTCCAAACAAAATTTTGGAAGACTTTATCAAGATTTTACACCCTAATTTAATAAAAAACAAAGAGCTTTATTTTTATGAGAATTTGAAATAATCATTTAGAGTACTGGACATGAACAGATAGTTGCTGTTCTGTGAGTTACAGAATAGGGGAAAAATACCGTTCGTTGGTATTTTAGCATAGTGACACCAACAACTTTTTATCTTGTGTCTAGTACTCTAATAATAATTATTTTTTAACTCTCGTAAAACGCAAAAAAGGTTGGTTATTGAAATCTCCTCCCATATAGAGAAGGTCATCAGCAGTAGTTTCACCAATAGCAATAAAAACATTAAAACTTTCTGCATCTCCTAATGGGTCGCCATTTCTTTCTCTAAACCAAACTATATGAGGATTTCCACTCAAAACAGTTAAAAAATAGGGCGTATCTTCAGCATAAACTTTTGTTTCTGACTTTATCGTAATATAACCTGCTGAATAAATGGTTTTGTCTTCTAAAAAAGGATAATACTTTGAGGGAATTTGTTCTAAAACAGTTGTATCTTTTTTAAAAATGAGAGTATAACCTTCTTGCTTAGAAAACCACTTCCCTTCCATTGCAGAAGAGACTACATTTTCTTTGTCATTGACACAAACTAAAGGATTTTTAGATTCGTCTTGAGCAAAACCCTTAAACGAGATAAAACTAAGAACTAAAAATATAACAGATTGGTAAATTAGATAATTCATAATATTTTATTTGAATGAAAGAGATGCTGCTTTTTCTTTAAAAAAAGTTCAAGAATGGCATTTAAGAGTCTTGTTGCAATTCTGCTAAACCAGTAAAAATACGTTCTTTCAACAAGTTTATAATTCTTCTGTCTGTTCCAGTTTTATTTTGAGCATATAAGTTATACTCTTCCAAATCGAAATGTCCGATTATCATTCCTAACAACTGACTTTTAAATTTTATATCTTTTTGAAAAACGGTATCGATAAACTCTCTTTGTTTGGTGGCTGAAAGTCTAAAATACCCTCGTTGTTTTTCATTATTTTTAGTCTTCTTAGCTTCTTTTTCTGAAATGTAATCTCTGAAAATAGCGAGTAAAATCTTGTTTTGAAGTTTCAAGATAGGACGCAAGGTAACATTCTGAAAACGCTCTTCTCCTGTCATCGTCTCTGAAAGAACTACATTTTGAATTTCTGGACGAATAGATTTTTTAGGTGTTATGTTTTGGTCAGACAATTTTTTTAGTGATAAGAGTTAGCAATGAATGAAGAATTTTAACTGATAAATATTAGATAAGCATTTGAGCAAGTAGGTAGTCAGCCAAAAGAATAGCAATACAACTTGTTGTTACGGCTTTTGTACTTGCCTCTCCTACTTCTAATGCTCCTCCTCGTGTATAAAAACCCTTGTAAGCCGAAATAGTAGTAACTAAAAAGGCAAAAACAACTGATTTGATAAGCATAAAGGTAATATTAAACTCTACAAAATCTAAACGGATTCCATATACATACTCTACTGCTGTAAGCTGTCCAGTGAGCGTTCCAGCTAAATAACCACCACCAATCGCCAAAAAAGCTGCTAAAATTACAAGCAAAGGATAAGTAGCGATTCCAGCCAAAATTTTTGGAAAAACAAGATAAGAAGTAGCATTAATTCCCATTACCTCAATCGCATCAATTTGTTCTGTGATTCGCATTGTTCCCAAACCACCAGCGATATTAGAACCTACCTTACCAGCAAATACAATGGCAGTAATAGTTGGGGCAAGTTCCAAAACTGTCATATCACGCACAATCGTACCGATAAGAGATTTTGGAATGAGTGGACTCACAAGGTTATAAGCCGTCTGTACAGCCGTTACAGCACCAATAAAAGTAGATATAATAGTAACAATATAAACCGAACTGATACCAATTCGCATACATTCATCTACAAAAAGGCGAATATAGACGTGCCACGGTTCCATATCTGTTACCGTTCTACTCAAAAAAATCATGTACTTACCAATGCTTTTCATATAGGATAGCTTAGTTGAAAAAATGTGGATGTATTTTCTGTCTTTAAATAAACGAATAACTCAGCCTCAAATATACAAAAACTGAAGTTTATCTAAAGAAATAGAATTAAGAGAACTTAGTCAAGGCAGCTTTAAAACGTTCTTAGACCAAAACAGTTTATTTTTTTTAAATTTCTCTGATAAAATGGTTATTCTTTTTCTCAAAACCAATGCTTGTTGGATTTCCGTGTCCACAATAAATTTTTGTATCATCGGGTAGTTTATACATTACATTTTGAATCGTATCTCTCAAAACTTCCATATTCCCACCAGGTAAATCTGTTCTGCCAATGCTTTGAAAGAATAGAACATCTCCATTGATACAGAATTTTTGTGCTGCCGAATAAAATGCTAAGTGTCCAGGAGAATGACCAGGAACGAAAAGAGTTGTTAAGGTTGAATTACCAAATTTTATTTCTGTATTTTCATCTATAAAAACATCTACCGTAGTGGCTTCATACACTCCAAAACCATAAGATGGAGCATACAAGGGAACTTGGTTGAGTTGTTCTGATTCAATTCGGTGCGCTTCTAACTTTACATTGTAAGTGTCTTTTACAAATTTATTTCCCAAAACGTGGTCTATATGACAATGCGTATTGATAAGTCGTACAACCTTCAAATCATTTTGGCTGATAAAAGATTTCAAAATTTCTTTTTCATGTGGAGTATAACACCCAGGGTCAATGATAATGGCTTCTTTTGTTTCGTCGAATAAAATGAAAGTATTTTCTTGGAAAGGATTGAACGTAAATTGCTGTATAGAAATCATAGAAATATAAAAATTGGAGATGTTAATTTTTAACCATCTCACTTTATTGGTATCTTGTTTTGAATTAATAATTTACAAAATAAATGCTTCTATTATGAAATTCAAACTTTTACTTTTGGGCTTATCGATATTTTCTGTAATTAGTTTTTCAGCTTGTAAAACAACTGTTAAAAACTACTATGGCTCTCAAGACAAACAGCCTCCACTTTTAGGTTCTTGGGAAATGGTAGAAGTGCATTGGAAAACTAAAGATACCATTTATTCTATTCCAAAGGCTCAATACGGTTTGTTTATCTTCGAAAAAGACCGTTATTCTATTATGTGGACTCCTATAGACAAACCTAGAACTCCTTTCGCAAACCTTTCAAAGCCAACAGATGAAGAAAAAATGGCTGGTTTTAGCTCTGTGGTTTTCAATGGAGGAACTTATACCATGACAGATTCAACTGTAATTACCACAGCACGTATAGCCAAAGTACCTGGATTTGAGGGAGGAAAACAGTTTTACAGATACACTATAAAAGATGATTTGTTGAGGCTTATTTTTTTCGATGAAACCTATCCAAACGGGCAAAAACCAGAGTGGTATGGAAAATATGTTACTGAATTTGTAATGAGGAGAGTCAAATAAACAGAACTAAATAAACCTAACAAAGAAGTTAGAGCTTTTAAACTCTAACTTCTATAGTTTTATTTTACATAATTTGTTCGGCGTGTTCTTTTGTTTTGACTTTTTTAATCACGTCCTCAATTTTTCCCTCTTCATCAATGACAAAAGTAGTGCGCTGTGTACCCATATATTTTTTACCAAACATATTTTTTTCTTTCCAAACACCATATGCTTCATTGATAGAATGGTCTTCATCTACCAATAAAGGAAATGGTAAATCGTATTTTTCAGCAAATTTTTTATGAGAAGCAGCACCGTCTTTACTCACTCCCAATACTTCATATCCTTTTTCTTTGAGTGTAGTATAATTATCTCTTAGGTTGCAAGCCTGTGCCGTACAACCAGGAGTATCGTCTTTTGGATAGAAATAAAGTATGACTTTTTTTCCTTTGAGCTGAGAGAGTTTTATTTCGTGTCCGTTTTGGTCGTGAGCTGTAAATTCTGGTGCTTTATCACCTTTTTTAAGTTCCATAAGTTATATGAGGTTTAATTGAATAAACTAGAAAGCTATCGAACTAAAAAGCATAAAACAAAGTTTTGATAAAAAAATAATTGCTTGTTAAAATGCTGATTTGCAACAGCTTTCAACAACAAACAAAAATAATGAGACACTTTTTCTGTTTTTTTCTCTTAAATTATTTGGAAAAATAAAAAAAACACGTACCTTTGCACTCGCAATAAGGGAAAAGAAAATCACTTATTCATAAGATAAATAGTAAATGGCGAGGTAGCTCAGTTGGTTAGAGCGCAGCACTCATAATGCTGAGGTCGAGAGTTCGAATCTCTCCCTCGCTACTAAAATTAAAGTCTTTATTCTAAAAATGAATAAAGACTTTTTTTTATTTTAACTATTTTTATTCATAATCTTGTAATACCAAGTAAAAAACACTACTTTTGCAGACCAATCAAGAAATCTGTATTCAATTATAAAAATGTTGCCTACAAACTTTTTTACATCTTCTCGCAACCACTTTATGGGCTATTTTATGCTCCTATTAGTTGTCTTTTCGACAACAATGCGTTTTGCTAATGGAGAGGAAAAAACAGATGTAGTAGGAAATAATTTCATTAGCTTACTTGAAAATACAGAGGCTGATAACTATTCAGATACACAACTATCTGATGAAAACAAAGAGCAACGAGAAAAAGAGCCACTAACACTCAAATCAGCAACTTCTTCAGAAGCACTTCTGCAAGGATTTGTAATTACAGAATTATTCTATAACATAATTCTGACACCAAGCATAGAGTTTATATTTCCTTCTTTTTCTATTCAAAAACTCAATAGTGTAACCTACTACTTTTCTAGTTCAGGGTTCTTCAAGACACTATTCAACTGCTTTATTTCCCCAAATGCACCATAGTCAGTTGTCAGTAAACAGTTACCAATAATCAGTTAAATGCTTTTAAATCATTTAAGTGCATTATGTATCTGTTTTATCCCTATCGTAATTTTATTTCACATTTATATATTTCAATTTCAAACATTGAATTACCTATTGATTATGTTCGAAACATTATAATTGGCTATGCCAACTGTATTCGTAATTTTTAATTTGTAATTCGTAATTAATTAAAATCATGCAAAACAGAGGTTTTATTATATTCCTTGCTATCCTTTTTGCTGTTTTGTGCTTGTTTTCTCTCTCTTTTACACTTGTTTCTAACAATATAGAGAGTGAGGCAGCCGAATATGCTCAAGGTGATGAACAACTCAAAAAACAGTATTTAGACTCTATGTGGTCACAGCCTGTTTATCCAATTTTTGATTTTACTTATCAAGAAGTAAAAGAAAAAGAACTCAATTTAGGACTTGACCTTCAAGGTGGTATGCACGTAACACTTGAGGTTTCTCCAGTAGATATTTTGAAGTCTCTTTCTAACAATAGCCAAAACGAAGACTTTTTGGCAGCTCTTGCAGAAGCCAACAAACAACAGGCTTCTAGCCAAGACCGTTATGTAGAACTTTTCTTTGATGCTTACCAAGCGAAAGCTGGAGAAGGCAAACTCAAAGACGTTTTTGCTACTTCTGCAAACAGTGGAAAAATCAATTTCCGTTCTTCAGATAAAGAAGTAGAAGATTTTATCCGTTCAGAAGTAGATGGTTCGGTTCAAAGAGCTTTCGAAATCATTCGTACTCGTGTAGATAAGTTTGGAGTAACTCAACCAAATGTTCAGCTTATTGAAGGAACAAGCCGTATTCAAGTAGAATTACCAGGTGTGAATAATGCAGAACGTGTACGTGATTTATTGCAAGGTGTTGCAAAATTAGAGTTTTGGGAAGTATATCAGCCACAAGAATATCAACAAGTTCTTACTCAAATCAATACATTTTGGGTAGAAAATCGTATGGAGAAGGTTGAGACTCCAAATACAGATGATTTGACTCTTCAAGATACTACAAATACAGCAAGCACAGGAGACGATTTGATAATGGACACAAATGACAGTACTGATATAGCTGCAAATGAAGGTGATTCTTCTAAAATTGAAGATTCTTTAGCTGATACAGATACTACTCAAAATCAACAAGTTTCTCCTCTTTTCGAAAAACTTGTTCCAATCAGTCAAAACTACTTTACACTCACGTATGAGGCATTAGATACAGCTTCTATCAATCAGATATTGAATGACCCAGACGTAAAATCTGTTATTCCTAAAGATATGAAATTCTTCTGGAGTGTAAAACCAGATGTAGAAGCAGACGGAAAAGCATTCTACACGTTACACGTTATCAAGACAGCAGTAGGTGGAAAAGCTCCAATGACAGGAGAAGTTGTAACAGATGCTCGTCAAGACATCAATCCAAACGGACAAGTTGAGGTTTCTTTAGCAATGAACGGAGAAGGCGCACGTCTTTGGAAAAACCTAACAGGAAAAAATGTAGGTCGTCAGATTGCTATTGTTTTGGATGACTATGTGTATTCTGCTCCTAATGTAAATGAAGAAATTGGTGGTGGACGCTCATCTATCTCTGGTAGTTTTACAGTAGATGAAGCAAAAGACTTAGCTAACATTTTGAAAGCTGGTAAACTTCCTGCTCCAACTCGTATCGTAGAAGAAGCTGTTGTAGGACCTTCTTTGGGTGCTGCTGCACAATCTCAAGGTATTATTTCTATCTTGGTTGGACTTGGCTTGGTAGTCTTGTTTATGATTATCTACTATGCTAAGGCTGGTATTGTGGCTAACGTGGCTCTTGTAGCTAACATCTTCTTCATCTTTGGTCTTTTGGCTCAGCTTGGTGCTGCCCTTACACTTCCAGGTATTGCAGGTATCGTACTCACAATCGGTATGTCAGTAGATGCCAACGTTCTTATCTTTGAAAGAATCCGTGAAGAACTCGCACTAGGAAAAGGTTTGATGGCTTCTATTGAAGATGGTTTCCAACGAGCTTTGATTACTATCATTGATGCCAATGTAACAACACTTATCACTTCGGTTGTACTTTATGTTTTGGGAGCTGGTCCTATCAAAGGTTTTGCAGTAACTCTAATGATTGGTATTGTTTGTTCATTCTTTACTGCTGTTTATATCAGTCGTCTGATTATTTACTTAATGAGCCGTAAAGGAGATGAGAGCAATATGTCTTTCTCTACTCCATTTACTAAGAGCATGTTGGCAAATACGAACATTAACTTTATGGGCAAGCGTAAAATAGGTTATGTTCTTTCTGGTGTTGTGATTGCTGTTGGTGTAGTTGTTTTGTTTGTAAATGGATTAAATATGGGTGTAGATTTCACAGGTGGACGCTCGTATGTAGTAGCATTTTCTCAAAGTGTAACTCCTTCTGAAATTGAAGCAAGCATTGAGCAAAAACTCAATACATCAGTAGAAGTAAAAAGCTATGATGGAGATGACAAAGTAAAAATTACTACAAGTTACCGTTCGGAAGAAGAATCTACTGATGCAGATGAGCAAATTCAAGGTGAGATTATGGCTAGTTTGGGAGACAAATACACTGCTCTTAGTCCAGAAGTTGTAAGTACATCAAAAGTAGGTGCAACGATTGCAGACGATATTGCAGATTCGGCTCGTACGGCTGTTATTGTAGCGTTGATTTTGATGTTTGGTTATATTTCAGTTCGTTTTAGCAACTGGCGTTTCGGTGCTGGTGCTGTGGCTGCCCTTACACATGATAGTTTGATTGTAATTTCATTCTTTGCAATTGCTTATCTTTTAGGGTTTGCTGTAGAGATTGACCAAGTATTTATCGCAGCTATCTTGACTGTAATTGGTTACTCACTCAATGATACCGTAGTTGTATTTGACCGTATTCGTGAAGCTCTTAATGAAAGAGTAGAAGAAAGCCTACAAGAAACTATCAATGGTGCTGTAAACCAAACACTTAGTAGAACGCTCATCACTTCTGTAACGACGCTTTTAGTAGTCTTGATATTGTTTATTTTTGGTGGAGAAGCTCTCAAAGGGTTTTCTTTTGCTCTCCTTATCGGTGTAATTGTGGGTACATACTCTTCTGTTTTTGTTGCAACTCCTTTAGTTTTAGACTTATATTCTAAAAATGCTATTGAAAATGAGCGTAAGGCAATGGAACAAAGAAAAGAAAAATATGCTCAACAGTATGCAGACAAAGAGGAAATGGCTCAATACTTAAAAGAAATGGAAGAGGAAGCTAACAATCCTCAACCACAGCAAGAAGCACAGCCTCTTCGTAAGCCTAAAAAACCGAAGAAATACTAAATAATGATTAGTTGTTAATTATAAATGATTAATTAACTACTGTATTTCTCATAGTTAGAAAATCCCTTTTTACAATTTTTTGTAGAAAGGGATTTTTTGTGTATTTACAACGAAATATCTTGAATTTCTAATATTCCAATCCAAAAATAGAAATATCATCTATCTGTGTTTCCTCAGCCTCTTCCATCCAGTTTGTTATGGTAGTTCTTAAAAACTCTTCTTGTTTTTTCATAGGTTGTTGATGAATTTCTAAAAAAGTTTTTGTCAAACGCTTTGAACCAAATTTCTTGTTTTTTACTCCTCCAAACTGGTCTTGATAGCCATCTGTGGTTTGATAGATATATATTGTGTTTTTTGGAAAAATAGTATGAGTTGTAAAAGTTTTATTCCCTTGATTTCTCCAACCTCCAATGCTAAACTTGTCACCTTTTATTCTCTGTATTTCTCCATTTTCAATCAAATAGACAGAATTCATTGCTCCTGCAAGTTCTATTTTACGCTCATTTTTATACAGACAAACGATACTCATATCCATTCCGTCTTGTCCTTGGTTTTCTGATTGTTTTAAAGAGTATCTTACTAAATTATCCACTTCTGTAAGAATCTGACTTGGGTCTGTAATTTTTTTCATATTGACTATTTCTTCTAATATATTAATACCAATAACAGACATAAATGCTCCTGGAACGCCGTGTCCTGTACAATCTGATTGAATGGCAATTATCTTATCTCCCAAATCTGAAAACCAATAAAAATCGCCTGAAACAATATCTCTTGGCATATATAATACAAAATGGTTTTTCATTGATTCAGCCATACGTTTTTCAAAAGGTAAAAGTGCTTGCTGAATACGCTTTGCATAGTTAATACTAGACGTTACACCCTCGTGCAGGCGAGTTATTTTATCGTTTTGAGTAGTAATTATACTCAAAGATGTTTCTAGCTCTTCCACAGTATCTTTTAGCTCAATGGTGCGCTCCTCCACTTTTTGTTGTAATTCTTCTTTTTGATTTTTTATTAGGTCTTGATTTAATTTAAGCTGTTTGAGTTCGTTTTTCTGAGCAATAGCTTTTTCTTTTCTGTATTTATTTATTCGCATAGCTAGTGCAATAGAAAATAAAATAACTTCAGTAGCAGAACCTATAAAAATGGCATTTTTAGTAATAAAATTGGAAGGTATTGCTCCATTGATTTGTAAAATAAGTAATGAAATGCCTGTTAAGTATCCTGTCCAAGCCAATACGTAGATTCTTGCTTGTTTTTGTTTCTTAAAAATAAGTAGATAAATGCCTAGTAAAATAAGGTACAGGCTAATAATTAAGCTCAACACTTGAGATAAAGCAATTAAAACGACATTATCTAAAAATACATCAGCTAAACCTAAAATCAAGCATAAAAATACTATGAACTTAGATACCCAATAATTTTTCTTACTATTTTCTTTCACTTTTAAATATTGGGAACAAAACTCTATGATAAAAACCATTCCTACAGATAAAATAGTAACTAAATAAGAATTGAATTTTGTCTGATTAGGAAATAAAAATGCTTGTGCATATCCTGTAAGCATTGCATAAAATAAGCCCACAAATACTAAATAACCCAAATAATAAATATAAACTTTCTCTCTGACAGAAAAGAGTAAAAAGAAATTATACATAAAAAGGGCGAACAAAATCCCAAAGTATGCTCCAAAGAAAAAATTACTAGCCGTTTGGTTTTTATTGAACTCTTTTTGGTTAGTTAGATTGATTGGAATTTCTAGGGGAAATCTTCCACTACACATTAGATAAATTACTTCGCTATCATTTACATCAAATAAAAACGTGCGAGTTTCATATTCACCTTTACTGAAAGGGAGATACACACCATAACGTTCTTTTTCAAACTTTCCTTCTATTTTTCTATAAATATCAAGTGTATCAAGTAAGGGGTTGGCGACTTCTAAAAGAGTATTTTTATTATTTTGTGGTAGTTGTATCTTTATCCAAATGGCATCATTTGTATTGGCAAAGTTGAGCTGATTAGTTTTTGCTTCCTCAAACTGTACTTGATTTACCTTTTCTATTGTCATTTGATGCGAAGCATCTACATAGTATGAAATTTTTAATTGTTGTCCTTTGGTATTAGAGACTAAACTAAAAAAAAGTAGAAAAAGGAAGGATATTCTTATTATCATCAGAAAGTAAAGTATAATTGATACCACCAAAACGTTTTCTAATGTAAGAAAATAAAATGTATTTTCAGTAGGTTACTTAATTTTTATTCATTTTGGTAAAATGATAAAAAGAATAAAATATTATAAGTTTGAATTCTATTAAATTTCAAAACCAATTACAAGCACATCATCAATCTGCTTTTCGCTACCTTTCCATTCAATAAAATTGCGTTCTACTTCGTGCTTGAGTTCGTAGATATGATGTTTCTGTATTTTTTCTATAAATATTTGAAAACGTCTAGCAGAATATTTTTTACTATGTTTTCCTCCAAATTGGTCTAAATAGCCGTCAGTAAGAAGATAAAAACGAGTTCCCTGCTCTAGTTTTAGAGTGTGGGCTGTGAAGTTGCGTTCTATTTGTCTTGCAACCCCTCCTACATGCAAACGGTCACCTTTAATTTGATTTACTTTTCCGTTCGGCATAACATAAAGCAAAGAATTTTTTGCACCCGAAAACTGAATTTCATTCGTGTTTTTATCTAAAACACAAAGAGACATATCCATACCATCACGGTTTTCAGTTTCTTCTTGTTTTAGCGTCTGAACAATTCCATTATGAAGCTCATTAAGAATCATGTTACTTTCTGTGATGCCTCTCCATACTACAATTTGAGTAAGCAAATCATTTCCAATAACAGACATAAATGCCCCTGGAACTCCGTGTCCTGTACAATCTACGGCTGCAATGACAATTTTGTCATCTTTTTCTGCAAAAAAGTAAAAATCACCACTTACAATATCTCTAGGATTAAAATACACAAAAGACTTAGGTAGAATTTCTTCCAAAAGATTTTGGCTTGGGAGCATTGCATTCTGAATGCGCTTGGCATAATTGATACTTGCTGTAATATTTTTGTTTTGAAGCTGAATTTTTTGCTGTTGTTCCTCTAAATATTCGTTTTGAGCATATATAGACTGGTTTTGAGATTCTACTAAATCTCTTTGAGCAAGAATTTCTTCAGTTTGTTGTTCTAGTTCTGCTTTTTGTGCCTGCAATTCCTCATTCTGACTAAAAACTTCGGCTGTGCGTTCCAAAATTCTGCTGACAAGTAAGTTTACATCTCTTGAAAGTCTTCCAATTTCATCTTTATGACGTATGGGAATAGGCTTCCATTCTGCTGAAAAGTCATTTTCAATAACATTATGAATAGTTTCTGAAATTTGTTTTATAGGCGTTCCAAGTTTTCGTATCATCCATAATCCTAAAATTAGATTTAACAAAACACTAGCACTTACTACCCAAATTAGACGTTCTCGGCTTTGCTTTCTAAAAGCTTCACTATCTTTTTGTACTTTTCTATTAATACTTTCTATGTCTCTTTCTATTTGGTTGGAAAGTTTATTGAGTTTTCCCTTCAACCCCAAACGACTTCTATATCCAATTTTTCTTTCTGTTCCTGCCAGTCTTCGCCAAAGCGTTTCATATTTGTTTGCCCAGTCTTTCCACTGTGTTCTTTTTTCTGTTCGCTCTGCAATATTTCTATAGTTTTTTTGTGTAAAGTCTTCAATATGGCTTTTGAGTTCTATCAGAAGTGCATTTACTTGTTCTATTTGAGATTCCTCTTTGTAAAGAAGAAAACGCTGTTCAGCTTGTCTGATTTTGTAAAGTAATAATTTATCTAAAGGAGTTTCAAGTAGTGAATCCAAATGCTCACTCATTTTACCTTCATAGCCTTGATTCTTAAATCCTCTTTGGTATATTTTTGTAACCAAATCATCAAATGTAACTTCATATTTTATAACCGAACGACGCAGTGTGTCTATTCGGTGGCGCAGTTGAACAGAAGGGATAAGTGGATGTGTACGGAGGTCTAGTAAATCTTTTCGAAGTTTAGTGGTCAGTTGTCTGTGTTGAAGTACATAATAACTATCGCCTGTCTCATAAAAGTCTAAATTGAGAGCTTCTGAGCTAAAAAAATCACGCTCTAATTTGTCGGTTTGACGAATATCCAAGTCTATTTGAGAAAGTGTAGAAGTGAGTTTCTCAATACGGTGCATCTGTGCATCATACCACAACAGCATAGCTGCAAGTGTGATAGTTGCAAAAAGAAACACCAAAAAAGAAAGTAATAACTTGGATTTTATGGTAAAAAGAAACTTCACGAAAAGGGAATAAGAGTTAGTTTTTTATAGTAGGATTGATATTTATGCTTTAAAAATACAGATTAAAAACTTGTAGGACAAATTTTTAGCACGAAACGAATTACCTATTTAATTTTAGTTAAAACGTTTACTTTTTAGAATAAATTATTTTAAAACGTAAAATCTTCGCTACTTCTATATTATTTCCTATCTAAAACCCTGTTTTGAGTAAGCTCTTTTTCTGTTTTCTATGTTTTGTGAGAACACATAGTGTAAAGAAAAAACAGTTATTAGAAAAGCTAAAATATATTTTAGATGCTTCATTATTGTAAAATGATAGTGTGTGATTGAATAAACTTTGGCTAAATTCTACTTTTTGATTTTCTTTATCTAATAAAGGTTATCACGGTTATTTACGTAGGTCAGACTGGAAGTCTGACGACAAAGACTAAAAAGACTTTATTTCAATCCAAAACCTATGTTTTGGATTTTACAGACCAGTCTGGAAGACTGGTGTACAAAATTAACCGTGATAACATTTAATACTTTACACCAAAAGCCATTTTGAGAGGACGAAATGCAAACAAACTAACCCAAACCATTTATTTTTCGTTAGATTTCTAGTATATTTCTCAAAAAATTTACCTTCACAAATCTTACGTTATATTATGAGTAGTTCAAGAAATAAATCTTCCGTATCACCAAAAACAGTTTTTATTGGGTTAGGTACTTTTATAGTCATCATTGTTGCAGTCGTATTTTTATTCAGAACATTTGTTGTAGTTGATTCTGGAAAAGTCGGAGTAGTAGCTAACTTTGGAGCTGTTCAAGAAACTCTACTCCCAGAGGGAATGCACGCTGTCAATCCATTTGTTTCAACCGTTATTCAACTTGATGTGCGTGTTCAGAAAATGGAAGCCGATGCTTCAGCTTCTTCAAGAGACTTGCAGCCTGTTACTTCGAAAGTGGCTCTCAACTTCTTTTTATCTAAAGAAAAAGCAAATATTATTTATAGAGATTTGGGACTCAACTATAAAAAAACGATTATAGAACCTGTCATTCAAGAATCTATTAAGTCGGCTGCTGCTCGCTATACAGCCGAAGAACTCATTACAAAACGTCCACAGGTAAAAGATGATGTATATGAATATATAAAGAAACGACTGGCTCAAAATAATATCATTGTTACAGACTTTTCTATTGTAGATTTTAATTTCTCAAAAGAATTTAACTCTGCCATCGAACTCAAGCAAATTGCAGAACAAAAAGCACTTACTGCCAAAAATGATTTGGAGCGTATCCGTACAGAAGGCGAGCAAGAAAGAGTTAGGGCGCAAGCACAAGCCGACGCACAAAAATTATTAGTTCAATCTTTAGATGATGAACTTTTGAGATTAAAAGCCATTGAAAAGTGGGACGGCAAACTACCTGTTATTTCTGGAGGTGGCGAAACTTTTGTCGATATTGCTGATATTATGAAATCTAGCAAATAAATGTAGTGTGTGAACGCATCAAAAACTTCATTTTTGTAAGTAAACACCATTTCATTATCCCAAAAAATACTAAAACCTAACAGTAAAAAACACACGCTAAAGCGTATGCTATACAAAAAAATCCTCATAGAACTTCATCATCTTCCTTGTTTAGATTATTGGAAAACTATCTTGGAGGCTGATGAAGTTATTTTAGAAGCCAGCGAAAACTACAACAAACAAAGCTATCGAAACCGTACCTATATTTTAGGTGCAAATGGAAAAATAGCTCTCACTGTGCCTGTTCAAAAGGGAAGTCAGCGAACTCCCATAACAGAAGTAAAAATAGATTATTCTACTGACTGGAACAGGCAGCATTGGCAAAGTATAAAATCTGCGTATGGAAAAAGTCCGTTTTTTATTCATTATGCCGATTTTTTAGAACCTATTTATCAGAATCCACCTGCTTTGCTTTGGGAATTTAATTACAAACTTCTGACTATCTGTCAGAAACTTCTAAGAGTATCTATTGCAATACAAAAAGCAGAATCTTTTGAAAAACAGTATGATAACGAAATTTTAGACAAACGAAATACTATTTCCCCAAAAAAAGCTGCCATTTTTTCACACACGCCTTACTATCAGACCTTTGGCAATAAGTTTGAAAATAGTGATACTCCAAAAGATAATCAAGAATTGACAAATTCCACTTTTGAAAATAACTTGAGTATTTTGGATTTACTCTTCAATGAGGGAACAAATGCGCTTTTAATGATTAATGATAAGTGATAAATTATTAATTTAATACTCTAAAAAAAGAAAGGATTATAATCATTTGAAAGGGAAGAAATTCAATACATTTAATTCTATTGAAAAATATAATTTTGTTATTGAATTTTCTTATCAAGATTTACAACTAAACATTTTATCACTTAACGCCGTTCTAAACTTGTAAATAACAGATATTTTTTGCTTATTTATAAAACAGAACTCAAAAAATAATTACTCATAAAAAATACTTTTTACGGTAATTGAAGATACATTTTTACAAAATCAATATACAACCTGCTTATGGAAGCCAAATTTTCAGACAGAGTCAAAGAAGTTATTTCTCTAGCTAGAGAAGAGGCTTTAAGGCTTGGACATGATTATATAGGTACAGAACATCTTCTTTTGGGAATGATACGAGAGGGAGAAGGAAGTGCCATCAATATTTTAAAAAAATTAGGAGTTACGATTGAGGAACTTAAAGCCGAAATCGAACGCCATTCACAAGGAACAGCCACTTACAACGTTCGAAATCTTGCCAATATTCCCCTTACTCGTCAGGCTGAGAAAGTCTTGAAAATCA
Organism: Bernardetia sp.; assembly: GCF_020630935.1. Lineage (NCBI taxonomy): Bacteria > Pseudomonadati > Bacteroidota > Cytophagia > Cytophagales > Bernardetiaceae > Bernardetia > Bernardetia sp. The sequence continues at coordinate 30,569 of NZ_JAHDIG010000030.1, read as the reverse complement.
CATATTTGGAAGCGAAAATTTTTAAAGCTGATTTAATCGGAACAGAACATTTGCTTTTATCTATTTTGAGAGATGAGGATAGTATTGCTACTCATATTTTAGAAAAATTCAACATAACCTACGAAGTAGTAAAAGAAATGCTCCAATATCACAACGACAAACCCATCACTTCTGCCGCAGAAGAAGATGATGATGAAGGACGTATTTTCGGTGGTGGAAGAGAATCCTCTGGAGGAGGTTCTTCTCAAGGAAAATCAACTGAAAAATCACGAACTCCTGTATTAGATAACTTTGGTAGAGACCTTACTAAGCTCGCTGAAGACGACAAGCTAGACCCTATCATTGGGCGTGAAAAAGAAATTGAGCGTGTAGCTCAAATCCTTTCTCGTCGTAAGAAAAACAATCCTATCTTGATAGGTGAACCAGGGGTAGGTAAAACAGCTATTGCAGAAGGATTAGCCCTTCGCATCGTTCAGCGCAAAGTTTCTCGTATTTTATTTGGTAAGCGTGTTGTTACGCTAGACCTTGCCTCTCTTGTAGCTGGCACGAAATATCGTGGACAGTTTGAGGAACGTATGAAAGCTGTGATGAGTGAGCTTGAAAAAAATAGAGATATTATTCTCTTTATTGATGAGCTTCACACGATTGTTGGCGCAGGTGGTGCATCGGGTTCTCTTGATGCTTCCAATATGTTTAAGCCAGCACTTGCTCGTGGCGAAATACAGTGCATCGGTGCAACAACACTAGACGAATACCGTCAGTATATTGAGAAAGATGGTGCATTGGCTCGTCGTTTCCAAATGGTTATGGTAGAACCTACTGATGTAGAGGAAACTATACAGATTTTAGAAAATGTAAAAGATAAATACGAAAATCATCATCACGTAAAATATGATGAAGAAGCTATTAAGGCTTGTGTAACACTTTCAGAACGTTATATTACAGACCGTTTCTTGCCAGATAAGGCGATTGATGTTTTGGATGAAGCTGGCGCAAGAGTGCATATAAATAACATTCACGTTCCAGAAGAAATTACAAAGCTAGAAGCTGACATTGAAGATGTAAAAGTAGAAAAAAATCAAGTTGTGAAAAGTCAAAAATATGAAGAGGCTGCACAGCTTAGAGACAAAGAAAAACGCCTCATTGAAAAATTGGAGCGTGCAAAATACAAGTGGGAACACGAAACACGCAAAATGACTTATCCAGTTACAGAAGATAATATTGGAGAAGTAATTGCGATGATGACAGGAATTCCAGTAAAACGTATTACGCAGAGCGAAGGACAGAAAATTTTGGGAATGAAAGAAGCCTTGACAGGAAAGGTTATCGGACAAGACCAAGCTGTTGTAAAACTGACAAAAGCAATTCAACGTACTCGTGTAGGCTTAAAAGATCCAAATAAACCGATTGGTTCGTTTGTTTTCCTTGGTCCGACAGGTGTAGGTAAGACAGAGCTTGCAAAGGTTTTGGCAACTTATTTATTTGACCGTCCAGATGCGCTTGTTCGTATTGATATGAGTGAGTATATGGAGAAATTCTCTATCTCTCGCTTGGTTGGTGCGCCTCCGGGATATGTTGGATATGAAGAAGGTGGACAGCTTACAGAAAAAGTACGTCGCAAGCCTTATAGTGTTATCTTGCTTGATGAGATTGAAAAAGCACATCCAGATGTTTTCAATATTCTATTACAAGTATTGGATGATGGAATCCTTACAGATGGCTTAGGTCGTAGAGTAGATTTCAGAAATACAATTATTATCATGACTTCCAATATTGGAGTTCGTCAGTTGAAAGACTTTGGTGCAGGTGTTGGTTTTTCTACACAATCTAAAGAAGATATGAGTGGAGAACTAATGAAAAACACTATCCAAAAAGCTCTTAAAAAGGCATTTTCTCCAGAGTTTTTGAACCGTTTGGATGATGTGATTGTCTTTAATTCGCTTGAAAGAGAAGATATTCATAAGATTATTGATATTTCTTTAGACAAACTCTTCCACAGAATCAAACTTCTCGGATATGAGATTAAGCTAACAGAGTCAGCTAAAGATTTCTTATCAGAGAAAGGTTTTGACCAACAATATGGAGCAAGACCTCTCAACAGAGCTATTCAGAAATACTTGGAAGACCCAGTAGCCGAAGAGCTCTTGAAGGGAGAAGTGCAGGAAGGCGACACACTTCTTGCTGACCATAAAGAAGGAGAAGCAGAGCTAACTATCAAAATCAAGAAACAAAAAGCTAAGAATACAGAAGAATAAATAGCTTTTTTTAAAATTGATTCATAAAAAAATCAGATAATGAATTTATTTATTATCTGATTTTTTTTTATTGTGTGATAAGTATTCTAAATAAAGAAGTTGTTTAAGACCTGAAAGCGAGCGAAGATAATGTATTTTTCAACCGTAAACGAAGGTTATATTACAGCCTTTTTAGATTCTTTTACTCATTCTCAAAAAGCTCATGGAGTTTTTGTTGTAATATCTTTTTATCTAATAGCTTGGTTTCATATTCTGAAACTAAGGTAGGCGAAAGATTGCGACTTAACGCATATTCTACTACTTCGCTATCTTTAGTCTTGCAAAGAATAATTCCTACACTTGGATTTTCGTGGTCTTTTTTCACTTCTCTATCTAAGGCTTCCAAATAAAAATTCATCTTACCTAAATATTCTGGTTTGAAGTCTGTGATTTTAAGTTCTATTGCCACCAAACAGCGCAATTCCCTATGAAAAAACAGTAAATCAATATAAAAATCTTGATTTCCTACCTGTATTTTGTATTCTTCATCGATGAGTAAAAAATCTTTTCCAAACTCCAATACAAATTTTTTGAGATGTTTTAATATAGATTTTTGTAAGTCATATTCAGAAAAATCATCTTTCAGATTGAGAAATTCCACTACATAATTGTCTAAAAAAACTTCTTTTATGCGTGGATAAAGCTCTTCTGCTGTAATGCTACTTTGCGTGTTGCTCAACATTGTTCTCTCAAAATAAGCACTATCAATCTGCCTTGCTAGTTCTCGTTTACTGTATCTTTCTTGCAGACATTTTTTGAGGTAAAACTCTTTCTCTTCTACTGTTTTTGTTTTAGATAAAATGAGTAGATTATTTGTCCAGCTAATTTCTCGCACCAGTGGTGCGAGTTTTTCATTTTGAGAATATTCTTCATAAAACTGCTTCATTCTCCATAAGTTACTTGCTGTAAAACCTCTCAACTTAGGTTCTTTTTCAGAAATATAATTGGCTAGTTCTTTGACTGTTCCTTTTCCCCACTCAGTATTTTGTGTTTTGAGATAGATAAATTCTCCCACTTTCCAGTAGAGTTCTACCAAAGCCTTATTTATGATGGAATAGGTTTTATTTTTAGATTGTGTAATTAGCTCTACTATTTTCTCAAAATCTTTATCCATAGAAGTCATTTTTTGTTTCTCTATCAAGAACGATGTTTTTTGGATAAAAGCAAAATCTAAATTAATGGATAATTAGAATTATACAAACGGCAAGAAGCCTAAACGACAATTTGAATTATGGATAAACTATTTTTGTGCTATCGTTTAGAAAAATAGCGTTTTCTATGATTTCTTGGTAAGACTGCTCTACTATTTCAGCATCTTTTTTTATCAAAAAAATTTCCCTTCCGTCTTTCAAGACTATTTTGGTAAAATTCCCTAGTTCTGATGAAGTCGTAAGGGATTCAATTTGGTAATCTATCATCAAGGTAGCGATTTCTTTCATTGCTGGTTTGAAGTCTTCCACTTCTGCGTGTTCTATAGAAAAATCTTGAAAAGATGCGTGTGCCATCTGAAAAGATATAATGCCATTGTAAATTGTGTATCTTGAAGGTGAAAAATCTTTATACAACTCTTCCATTCTGTCCTTTCCTATTATTTCCACCAACACAGAATCTCTAAAAGGATTATGGTTTGTAAATCCTAATTCCCTATGCAGCTTCATATAGGTTTTGTCTTCGCTGTGATTTACCACAATAGAATCTGTGTGGATATTCTCCAATTTCCATAAACTGGCTAGTTCTGATTCTGAAAAAGAGCTTGTAGAAATCGTTTTTGGTCTTTTTAATGGCTCTACTGCAATTTCTTTTGTTTTTTCCTCTTCTATACTTTCTACTTCTTTTACTTCCTCTATTTTTTCGCCAGTATCAAAATTGATGTAAATAGTAAAAATAAAGATGCAAAGCAGCAAGATAACACCAACGGCAGACGAAATTTCTTTTGATGAATAATTCATATTAAATTTTTGTTTAGTAGAGATAAATCACTTTTGTGCTATCATTTAAATACTCTGCATTTTCCACCACTTGTTTATAATACCTATTCTTTATTTCAGTATTTTTTTTCATTAGAAAAACGCTTCTACCATCTTTGAGTTTGATTTGAGTGAAGTTTCCTAGTTTAGATTCTGTAATAATGGAATCTATTTGATAATCTAATATCGTATTTCCTATTCTACGTAATTTGATAGCATCAGCAGATTGAAGGTTATAATATTCCACTCTGAAATCGGTAAAGCCATTTATTCGACCTTTATTATGAGAATTTATAAAATTTAATATACCGTAGTTGATACTATTATCTTCATCGTTGTTACTATGTATTTCATCAACTGGTTGTTTTGTGAAATTATTTCTTTGACTATAAGTAGTATTATCTCTATTTATAACTTCTAAATTTTTATTAATGTGTATTTGTGTCTTCTGTTTATTACGATTTACATTTATAAACTTAGTTTGTAAGCCTTCTAGCTTCCAAAGATGACTTAAAACTGTAGAATCTAAAACCAAATATTCTTCTATAACTTCTGACTCTGTTTTTATTTCTTTGGCTGGTTCTTTAGCAAAGAAGTTTATGAAAATAGTAAAGGCAATGACTAAAAATAGGAGTATAACCCCAACAAAAGAAGAAACTTTATTTGAATTAGAACTCATAGACAAATAGTTTATTTAAAAATCAGCTTTCCAAAAATAACAAAGTGTTGCCAAATTGCCCCTATAAAACCGATATGCTTTTGGAAGATTTTGAAGCGTTCTTTGAGAGAATTTTTTTTCTGTGAAGTAGAAATTCCACCAGCCAAAAAATGAACAACCACAGTTTCGGTGCGCTTTACTCTTATTTCCTGTTTATTTTTTTTTCGCTTTTCTATTTCTTTAAACAAACGAATAGACCAATCTATATCGCCAGCCAATCTAAACTCTAAATCATACAAAGGAGCAATTTCACGTCGTACCCACATTCCTTGATGACAAATTACCATTCCTTCCAAAAAGTTTTTGTAGCCTCGTTTTGTTAGTTTTTCTTCGGTAGGAGCTTCTTTGTGATAGTTTGAAAACGAATTATCCAAATGCTTAATTTTCACTTCTCCATATATGAAATCTAAATTCTGAAAAACTTCTTTGCTTTGATTTTCAGATTTATTTATAATTATTTCATTCACTACATTCTCTACTGTATCATAGTTAGGAATCGTATCTCCAGCGTGCAAAAACCAAACAAAATCGCCCGTACTTCTCTGCAAACCTTTGTTCATTGCATCATACAGGCTTTTATCTTTCTCACTTATCCACGTTGTGATATGTTCTTGGTTTTCTTCGATGAGCTGTTTTGTTCCGTCAGTAGAATTTCCATCAATGACAACATATTCTATATTCTGATACGTCTGATTCTTGACAGACTCAAAAGTTTGCAAAAAAAGGTCTTTTGCATTTCGGACAACGGTAATAATAGTAAGTTTCAAGTTTTTTAGTGATTAATGTTTAGTGATTAATTGATATAATTCATTAATCTAGCTTTTACTCGTTGTTACAAATTACACAGCCTTCAATGTGAAGATAAATTTGATGTTTTTCACATTTTTGATATTTATTTCCAAAAGGTATTATTTCAAATATTTCTTCCTTTTCAATATGCTCTAAATTGAACTCTTCAATCATTCTCTTAAATGTCTTTAAACTACTCATTATCCAATCTTCTCTTGGTTCATAACTCAACTGATTCCAATTTGCCTTTTCTAGAGCTCTTTCTATCACCTTAAGGATAAACTTTTTTTGGTGCTGAAATAAAGATTTATCCCAAATGATTTCTGTTATATCAAAACCTATAATACCCAAACCTAATAATGACCAATCTCTTTGAGCAAACCAAATCATTATATCTTTCTGATATTCTTCTTTTGCAATATCACTGCCAGCAAGACAAAGTGTATCTATAAAAATACCTGTTAAACTATTACTCATATTCAAATAGTCCCTCTCTCTAACATTATCATTTGAAATAGTATTTGCCATTTTAAACTGATTATATATTGGGCGAATAATTTTATGTACTGGCAACTGATAACTGTTTACTGGTAACTGAAAATTAGTCTATCTTCACTTCTGTCTTACGGTGCATATCTAGTTTTACCAAAATAAAAAGTAGCAAAGTAAAGCCCCAAAGCGATGAACCTCCATAACTAAAAAATGGCAACGGAATACCAATTACAGGAAAAAGTCCGATAGTCATTCCAATATTGACGACAAAATGATAAAATAAAATAGAAACTACACCATAAGCATACACCCTAGAAAATTTAGATTTTTGCCGTTCAGCTACGTGGATAAGCCTAAAGAATAACAAAACAAACAACACCAAAACACCAAAACTTCCGACCCAGCCTTGTTCTTCACCGATGGTACAATAAATAAAATCTGTACTTTGGTCAGGAACGTAATTGAGTTTTGTATGAGTTCCCTCTAAAAATCCTTTTCCAGTAAGCCCTCCAGAACTGATAGCACTTTTTGAGTTATAGACTTGCCAACCAAAATCTTGTTTTCCTTGTGTTGGGTCGACCAAAACCTCCAATCTTTTGCGCTGATATTCTTTCAAAACATCTTTTACAAAAAAGTCTAGTCCTCCCACAATCGCTACTGTCGCCATTACAATAAAGCCTGTAAGCCAAATCGGTTTGTATTTTTTATCTACTGTAAGTGAAAAAATTCCCTTTATAATGAGCCAAATTCCAAAAATTCCTCCTAACCACATTAAGTTTTGTTTGAAAGATTCAGATTTGATAAGAGCTGTATTTTTTTCTGCTTCATATTCTTGTACAGGAAGCCACCACGGCATGGTAAGCAAAGCAACATTTAAACCTACTTCTATCACAAAAACATACCATTTTGGACGGTCTTCTGTTCGTCTTCTCAAAAAATCTACAAGTTGAATAACTAATAAAATCGTTCCTCCAGCAACAATTATTCTTTGCATCAATCCCCACAAATCGGAAAGCATAACAAGCGTTGCCACCAAAAGTATTATGGCTGAAAGTCCAATCACCATAATGAAAGAAGGAAGTCCTTCACGGTAAAATACGATAAAAAAACTAGCAAAAACCATTGCCGAGCCTGTATCACCTTGCAGAATTGTCAAGACGGCAGGAATACCAATAATGACCATCAAAACACCAATATATCTCCATTTTTCAGCACTCACACGCTTATTTCCTAAGAAAAAGGCTATCATTAGAGCAGTTCCTACTTTGGCTAGTTCGGCAGGTTGGAAGCGAATACCACCAAAATCAAACCACGACTTAGAGCCTGCGACTTCTCTTCCAAAAAGTAAAACTCCTACAAGCAGAGCCATCGTTCCTATGTAGAAAAAGGGGGAAACCGAAGCAAAAAGCCGAACATCTAAAAGTGTCAAGACAAAAGCCAAAAGCGTAGCTAGTCCAATCCAAACAATCTGTTTTCCTGCATTCGTTTTAAACAAAAATTGAGTGATGGTATAAGTTTTTTCAGCATCATAAATGGCTGCATAAATACTAATCCATCCCCACGACAAAAGACCAAAAAATAAAAGTATTGTTAGCCAGTCTAGTTGAGCAAAAGGAGAACGAGAAGAGGAAGAACCGTACATTTTTGAATTACGAATTGATTAATTAAAAATTACGAATGAAAAGCAATATTTTAAAAAATCAAATTATTGAACTTTTCCACTATAAAATTGCACTACAAAGATACAAAATTTGAACAGAATAATAAACTGCTGTATTTGATTTGTTTAAACTATTTTTGGAAAGATTGCAACCACTCAAAATCTTTTTCATCCATTTTTTCTAATTTCTCTATGTTCTTTTGAGGAATAGCGTCTATATTTCCATAACTTTCTATAGCTTTTGTTACGCTCTCTTCCTTCAAAATATGCAACATTGGATATGGCGAACGATTGGTGTAATGACTTTTAGAGTCTTTTTCTTCCCCTTCAAAAATATAATTAGGATGAAAAGCCACCAGTTGAAACTCACCTTCCAAATTATTTTGTTCCAAATACAAATCCAAAAGAGCTACAAAATCCAAAAAGTCGTTGAATGACTGATTTTCTTCGGTTTCTTCTGTTGTCTCAACATTGATAAAATTATGTGGAAAAATAAGAAGTGTTGTATCAATGTCATTTTCAAATTCATTTTTTTGTAATGATTCTATTTCAGTTACAGCCTTTTCTACACACTTTTTAAAGTCATTACTTTCTTCTACCTCAAAGCGAATTTGATTATTTTTATAAACTGAATGGGCAAAGGGACATAGATTGAGATTCAAAATCCATTCTTCTAGCCATTTTTGTGTTATTGATTTTGCGTTTTCCATAGTTTTGTTTTTTCACACTCTGAAGAGTGTGCTACATAGCTTTTAATTTTTCTATGAGTTTGTACTGCTCCAATGAAAGCGCAATTCCTTCTGTAATGCAAGATTCGTAGAGCGCAACAATTTTCTTATTTAGATGATTTACATTTCCAAAATTGAGGTAATATTGATACAATACATCTGTCAAGACATGAAGTTGCTTGGGCGTAAACTCATTTTTTTCTTGTAGATTTTTTAAAAAATTTTCTTCTCCCATTTCCAAAATCGTTTGGAGGTTTATGGTAGTTTGTTCTTCCAAAATTTGGTCAAATTCATTAGAAAATTCATCTTTTGTAAAAGCAACCTCATTTTTAGTTACCTTGGCTAAAAGTTCTGCCAACACTACGGCAAGTTTGTCTATTTTTTTCTTTAGATAATCTTTTTCTCTTTGCATTTTTGATTATTGATTAAATGTTATTCAAGTTCTTAAATCGTCTCAAATAGAATATGTTGTAGTAAAATAATGAATAATACTTTTCCAGTTTGGATATTTTTCTTTGCCAAAATGTAGTAATGTTCCCTCAAAACCTTCCTGTCCTTTTCCTTCTGTAATATCATCTATCAAATAATCTCCTTTCAAAAGTCCTTTGTTGGGAGAAATAATAAGTTTTTCCACAAATTCGAATCCCAAATGGTCTTCTATCCAAAGTCTTTTTTCTAAATAACTAATAGGGTTGAATAGTGAGGGAGCAGTCAGAATATAAACTTCAAAAATATCTTGTTTCCTAAGAAATTCTATAGCTTCAATGCTGCCAGTTATGGGTTTTAGTTTCCTAAAAAAATCAAATTGACTTTGTGGATACTGAATCTCTGGATTTTTTTCAATTGCCTTTGTAAAAGCTGCTTTATAATCACAAAGAACATCATCCATATCTACATAGATAATTTTTTTCATCGCTATATTTTTTCAAATTTTGTGTAGCTTTATTTCTTAATTCAAGATACAAAAATAATACTTGATAATACAGAATGGACAGACTAACACAACTTTTAAGCTTTTTAGAAAAAGAACCCAACGACACATTTTTACTATATGCTCTTGCTACCGAATATCTCAAAACAGACGTTCAAAAAGCCTTAGAATACTTTGAAAATTTACTTCAAAATTACTCAGAGTATATTCCTACTTACTATCACGCTGCTGAACTTTACACGCACTTAGAAAACTATGAAAAGGCGAATCAAACCTATTTAAAAGGCATAAAAACTTGTCAAGAACAGATTGAGAAAGCCAAATTAGAAAATAAAGAAGCAGATAAAGTAACTCTAAAATCACTTCAAGAATTAAGTTCTGCTTACGAGCTTTTTTTAATGGAGTTTGAAGATGAATTTTAGAACATAAAAAATGAATATAAAAGGTTTATGATAAGCATAAAAGCTAACGTTAGGGCATACAAAAACGAAATCATACTGGCTTTGATGGTAGTTTTGAAAAACCCTTGCTGATAGACTCTTTTAAAAGCAATCCAAACATAAATAATCAATATCAAACATAAAACTATAACCATAAAATAAATACTCCAATGAAAAAATATGGCTGCCAACGTCAGAATTACAAATGTAAAGGCTTGTAAATGGAGAGTAAAGATAAGATGGTCTATATAATACTTATTTCTTCGGATATAAAAAGGCACAAAAAAGAAAGCTAGTATTGGAAGTGTAAAGAACATTAGTGTACCAATATTATTAACTATATCAGCTAAGAAAATGGCAGGGTCATTTCTTCCTATTTTTAAAAGCTGTTCGGCAATCTGAATATTTATTTCCTTCTTACTTTCGGTATTTAAAGAATCTAAAAGAGCATTTGGCGTCATGTTTCTGTCTTTAATCAACCTAAAGAACCTACGTAATGCACCTTGTTTCTTTTTTGTTTCTCTACTAGCAAGTAAAATTGCGTTAGAGAGCATGGCACTATCTTGTAGCAAATTCTCTAAAGAATCAACATTGACATTTTGATTTTTTAATTTTCCTTTATTAAAATTTGCAATGATTTTAGAAATTGAATCTTGAATAACTTTTTGTTTTTGAGCAATCTGAAGTTCTAACTCTTTAGAAATAGAATCACTTGAGGTATTTTTTTCCTTGTCATGCATATTCCATCCCTCTTCAAAATCTTCTTGAACACTTTTAACAGTACTGTTGTCCTCATTACTAGCCACAGTAGAGTCATTCATTGTAATGTCCATATTCGTACTATTAACCTTCGTGTCTAAGTTTCGAATAGCATTCTCAATACTGGGTGTAAAGAGCTTAATAATTACAAAGAAAAAAAGAATACTAGAAAGTAGATAAATTTTGAAAGGGTGCATATAACACACTCGCTTTCCCTCTAAAAACTGTTTGGTTAGTTTCCCAGGGTAGAATAAAAACAATGGAATTGTTTTAAATACCCTTGATTCAAAATTAAATGCTGTTGCAAAAGCATCTTGCAACAGCATTGCAATAGAAATGCGTTTGTTAGCATTTTCTTGTCCACATTTGGGGCAGTATTTATTTTCTTGTTTTACTTCGTAATTACAATTCAGACACTTAGGCTGAGTAGGAAGTTTAGTTGGCATAAAGAGAATTTAGTGATAGATAAGTTTTAGTAGTTGGTATTACCTAGTACGTGTACTTTCAATAAAATGTTAGCCTTTCTCTATTCTTTTATTGCCATCATCAGTCCATCACGCAAAGGCAAAAGTGTATGAAAAACTCGCTCGTCTTGATGAATTTTCTGATTGTATTCTAACAATGCTCTCGTGCTTTTGTCATTTTTCTTTAGCTCTGAAGGCTCTTTCAAAACCTTTCCACTCCAAAGCACATTATCGGCAATGATAATTCCTCCCTTTCTGACCTTATCAAAAACTAAATCGTAATACAAGCTATAATTTTCCTTATCTGCATCCACAAAAACCATATCCCACTCTTCATTATCTGATAAAATAGTAGGTATAATTTCAGCAGCATTTCCTAAATACAGTTTTACTTTGTCTTTCAAATTTGCTTTTTCTATAAACTCTCTTGTAATGGCTTCTTGCTCTGGATTGTTGTCAATGGTATGTAAAGTTCCACCTTCTGCAAGTCCTTGTGCTAGACAAATGGCTGAATACCCTGTATAAGTTCCAATTTCTAAAATACGCTTAGGCTGCATAAGCCTAGAAATTAGTTGCAAAAAATTTCCTTGCAAGTGTCCTGAAAGCATACGAGGTTTGTTGGCTCTCAAGTGAGTTTGTCGATCTAATTCTTTCAAAACAGATAATTCGTCTTGAGAATGGTTGAGTGCATAGTTTTCTAATGCTGGCAAAAGTTCTGGGGGGAGGAAGTCCATGATTAGTGATTAGTGATTAGTGATTAGTGATTAGTGATTAGTGATTAGTGATTAGTGATTAGTGATTAGTGATTAGTGATAAATTCTTTTAGGTATTGATTGTTTTATTTAATTTTGTAAAAAACTAAAGTACAAAATATGAGTAAAGGTGTTTTAAAGAAAAAAAGTTTTCATTTTGCTGTTCGGATTGTAAATTTATACAAATACTTAACTATTAGCCAAAAAGAATATGTTTTGTCTAAGCAAATTTTAAGAAGTGGAACATCAGTAGGAGCTAACGTAAGAGAAGCCGAATTTGCTCAAAGTAACCTAGACTTTATACATAAACTTTCTATCTCACAAAAAGAAATCAATGAGACACTTTACTGGCTTGAGCTTTTGAAAGAAACTGACTTTATAAAAAATGAAGAATTTGAAAGTTTAAATTTTGATGCAACTGAACTCTTAAAAATAATTACAAGTAGCATCAAAACAATGAAGTCAAAAATCAAATAGTATTTCACTAATCACTAATAGTTAATAATTTATCACTAAAAATAAATGAACTTCGAACTCCACACCACTGACCAAAACAGTTCTGCAAGAGCGGGCACAATTACCACTGCACACGGAAAAATACAGACTCCTATTTTTATGCCTGTCGGAACACTGGGAACAGTAAAAGGTGTACCACCAGAAGCCTTAAAAGAACAGGTAAAAGCACAGATTATTTTAGGAAACACCTATCATTTGTATTTGCGTCCGAATACAGAAATATTGGAAGCAGCAGGAGGATTGCACAAGTTTATGAACTGGGACAGACCCATTCTTACAGATAGTGGAGGCTATCAAGTGTATTCTTTGGGACAGATGCGTAAGATAAAAGAAGAAGGCGTTGTTTTTAAATCGCATATAGATGGCTCAAAGCTAAATTTCACACCTGAATATGTAATGGACATTCAGCGCAGCATTGGTGCTGACATTATTATGGCTTTTGATGAGTGTCCTCCTTATCCTTCTGATTATGACTATGCAAAAAAATCAATGGAAATGACGCATCGTTGGCTCAAACGCTGTATCGATCGTTTTGATTCTACGGAAGGAAAATATGGCTACGACCAAACACTTTTTCCTATCGTACAGGGAAGTACGTACAGAGATTTGCGTAGGGCTTCTGCTGAATTTGTAGCCGAACAAGACCGTGAAGGAAACGCTATTGGAGGACTTTCAGTAGGCGAGCCAGCAGAGAAAATGTATGAGTTTACAGAGCTTGTTTGTGATATTTTACCGAAAGATAAACCTCGTTATTTGATGGGAGTAGGAACGCCAGCCAATATTTTAGAAGGAATAGGACTTGGCGTAGATATGTTTGATTGTGTGATGCCTACACGTAATGCAAGAAATGGAATGCTCTTTACTACAAAAGGAATCATCAATATAAAAAACAAGAAATGGGAGAAAGATTTTAGTGTTTTGGATGATGGTTTTGATTGTTATGTAAGTAATACATTTTCAAAAGCCTATCTAAGACACCTCAACAGAGCCAATGAAATTTTGGGAGCTTACATTGCCTCTACACATAATTTAGCCTTCTATCTATATTTGGTTGGAGAAGCTAGAAAACACATTTTGGCTGGAGATTTTGCTAGTTGGAAAAAAGAACAAATGGAAATATTGATGCAGAGATTGTAAAATATAAAAAACCGTCTTTCAAAAAATTTTGAAAGACGGTTTTTACTTTTTCTAAACTCGTGTTTTAATAGAGCTTAAGCAGCTTTCTTTTTCATACTTTCAGCACGTCCTAATGCACGTTTTGCTTTGTTTACCATATCTGACTTTTTGTGGTTTTCTATGATAGTTTCATAAGCCTGTGCAGCCATAGCAAAATCATTTTTCACTTCGTACGCTAAAGCTAATTTCATTAAATATTCTGGCGTAAAAACATCATTTGGATAATGATTAGCAGCTTTTTTGTAATACGTAATTGCTTCATCTGCATTTTCAAGCTCCATATACGCATCACCAATCAAAGAATAAGCTCTTGCTTGAACCAAATAATCATCTGCGCTAAATTGTTTGAGGCTTTCAATCGCTTCATTGAACTTTCCTTCTTTCAAGTAAGCAACTCCTTCATAAAAAGCAGCCAAATCGCCTGCTTTTGTTATAGAATAGTCATCTGCAATTTTCTCAACTCCAGAAGTTGTTGAAGCATCGCCTTTAAGAGCTGCATTCAAAGAATCTTTTTCAAAGTAAAACTGTGCTGGGAAAAGCTCTTTTTGTGCTTTTACTTCTTGTTTTTCTACATACCACTGATAACCAAAAAGACCTACTACTGCAACGGCTACCAATCCTAAAATACCAAAAATAGCATTTCTAAGACCTTTGTTTTCACTAACTTCCAAAATGCTTTGTTGCAAACGGTCAGCCTCAACAGTTTTGTAGAACTGTTCTGCACCAGCTTCAATATCTGGATTGATTTCTTGAACTTCGCTTGCCTCTCCTTTTTTGGCTTGTGTTTTTATTGTCTTTTTGTCTGATGTTTTTGCCATTTTGATGTTGTATTTATACGTTAAACCTTAAACTTCTCAAAACCTTTTAGATTTTTGAGAATAAAATTTGTTTGTTATTTCTTTTTTGTTGTGAAATTTGTTCTTTATTGAACAAAATTTTAGGCTGCAAAGGTAACAAAAATATTTTTTAGGTTGCTAGTTTTGGATTTAGTTTTTTCTAAAAAAACAATATCTAACCATTCCCTTCTTTAGCAGGGTTAGACTTTCCTTCCGAACGAAAAGTAGATGAAGGAGAAGGAGGCGTTACACGAGTACGAGAACCGACGTGCTGAATCACCCAAGATTTCCCCCAGTTTTCCAACTCTTCTTCACTCCAAAGCGATGGATAAAAAACTTGTCTCTGAAATCTAGGAGGAAGATATTTTTGCCAGTTTGTTCCACCTGTGGCAGAAACAGCATCTACATCTTTGTTCAGATAACGGACTGCAGCTTGAAAGTGTGAAAGTCGCCAATCTATATTAACAAGAGCATCCAAAGTTCGGAGTTCATGGACGATTTTATCTTTAAGTTTTGAGTCCTGCAAACGATTTGAAAAAATAAACCACAAATTGCGAGTTCGGCAGCGTTTGGTTAGCTTTAAAAGGTCTTCTGAATATTTTCTTTCAAACTGTCGCAATGTAAGAGTTTTCATTCCCGATTCTGTTTCGATAGCTCCTCGTTTCCAATACGCATAACCAAACATTTCCTCAATACGAGAGTGTTCATCAAATAAATCTCTTTGGCTTTCTTCTACCAAATACTGAAAATCGGTACACAAAATTTCTATTTTTCTGTATTGAGCCGACTGAAACCCACTTGCTGGTAAGAGCGACATTCTAAATTTTAAAAACTCTGTATAATCCATTCCCTCCACCATTATTTCAAAAGAATTGACCAAATGTCTAAAATAACGGTTTACTCGGCGTACTTTTTCTAAAAACACCTTTCCATTTGCATCTTTGAGCCAACTTACTTGGTCTAGCTCATGCATAATGAGTTTGAAATAAAGCTCTGTGATTTGATGGTAAGTAATAAAAATCGTTTCGTCTGGAAAATCTGTTTTTGGGTCTTGAAGGCTCAAAAGCGTATCTAAGTGGATATAATCCCAGTAAGTAAGATAGTTGGCATACAAAAGACCATCTAGGTAGGAAATCAAATCTTGTCCCATGGAGTCGTATTTGACAGCCAATAATTTTATCTTTTCTTCTATCTCTGGTGTAAGTTTGAAGTCCATACTTTGCATTGAAAATGTGTAATCTTTGATATTTTGAGTTTATTTTAAGATAGTAAAATTAGTAAAAAATGACTTATTTTGTTCCCTTATAACGTATTTTTTTAAGAGAATTTTGTCTCAGCAAACAGAAATAAAGTATATTACGTTTATAGTCGAATCGAATACGACTTCTATACTCCTACTTTTATGAAGCAACCCTCATTATCCAAATTTGAATCTATCTTACCCCAACTGCACTACCAGTTACGTCTTTTCCTAACAGCTTTGATGTTCTACACTCGTATTCCTGTTCCCAGATGGGTAGGATATAGCGATGAGCAACTCAATAAATCTTCTGTTTATTTTCCCTTTATCGGCTGGATAGTAGGAGGCTTTGGTGCGCTTATATTTTTGGGTAGTGAGTTTTTGTTTTCGCATTATGTAGCCATTATTTTGAGTATGATAGCTACTATTCTCTTGACAGGAGCTTTTCATGAGGATGGTTTTGCTGATGTTTGCGACGGTTTTGGAGGAGGATGGGAAAAAGGAAAAATCTTAGAAATAATGAAAGATTCTAGGATTGGAGCGTATGGAATGATTGGAACTGCCATGCTTTTGCTTTTGAAATACACAGCCTTACTTACACTTTTTGAGTTTATGGAAGCTAGTTCTCTCAATTCTTTTTGGATTATTTTTTTGATAGGGCATAGCCTAAGCCGTTTTACAGCGCTAACTTTTGTCTATACACATGAGTATGCTCGTGAAGATGCAAAAAGTAAAGTCAAACCGATTGCCAAGCAGCTTTCTGCTACTGAAATTATTGTAGGAGCTATTTTTGGATTCTTGCCTATTTTTCTCTTTTCGCCATGGTCGGTAGGTGCACTTGTGATTGCTCCCTTGTTTGCTTTGAAATTATATTTGGGCTATTATTTTAAAAAATGGATTGGAGGTTATACAGGCGACTGTTTGGGTGCAACACAGCAAATTTCGGAAGTTGTGATTTATCTTTACTTTATTGGTATTTTGAAACTTTTGGGAAGTTTGTAATAGACATTAATTAAGAAGTTGTTTAAGACCTAAAAGCGAGAGAAGCTAATAGAAAAAAGAGTCTTAAATTAAGTATAGAGTAGGTTCTACTCATTTTATCTCGTTCAAGCATTCTGCTTGGACGCATGTTTTGGCTACACCGACTTTCAGTTCGTCAGCATATGCTGACAAAACAGTAAGCACAAGATGGAATCTTGCGCTAGAAAGACATTCTTAAAACAACTTCTAATCTAGAATTGTAAACTACACAGCTTCTTCTGTGCATTTTTCAGTTTACGCTTTTAGAAATAAAGAGTTAGCTTCCTTTGCTTGTATTTTTTGTATATCGGTACTGCCCTATCGGTCTGACCTTAATATAAGTTAGTTCAGTCTCGTTAGAGCAGACTAAAAACTATGAAGTTGTTTAAGAATGGAAAAAAGTAGCTTGAATGAAGTGTAGAGTAAATTTTATTTATTATTTCTCGTTCAAGCATTCTGCTTGGACGCACTTTTTTGTCAGCATATGCTGACGAAACGGTAAGCACAAGATGGAATCTTGCGCTAGAAAACCATTCTTAAACAAGTTCTATATCTAATCTATTTTAAACAAATAAAAACCTTATTGTTAATCCCAAATTCACGTTATTTAGAGGTTATACTAACCAAAAACAGTGGAATAACACTTCCTACATAAACATGCTTGATTATTAACATTTTTAAACAAGGTTTAGATTAAACTTTTAAGATTATTTGGTGTCATAGAGAAGCATTATTTTTTTACATTGATACCTTATTTTTTTATGAAATCTTTTTTCTGTGCTTTTGTGTTTTTATTTGTGTGTACATTGAGTGTCTCTGTTATGGGGCAAACTTATAACCTTGAGGGTAAAGTTTTAGAAGAAGAGACTAACGAGCCTTTGATAGCTTCCAATGTAGTCTTGCGCTTTGCTAACGATACATCAAAATTCGTTTTTGCTACCACCGACTTGGAAGGCAAATTTTATTTTAAAAATCTTTCACAAAAAGAATATTTTCTTCAAATTAGCTTTGTAGGGTATCAAAACCATTCCCAAAAAATTATTATCTCTCAACCCAATACGGTTCTAGAGCCTATATATTTACAAGCTAGTACACTTCTAGCCGTAACTATTGAAGGACAGCAGGTCGTCTCTGAACAATTAGGTGATACCACACAATATAATGCCTCTGCCTTTACTACCGAAAAAAATGCAGATGCAGAAACACTACTCAAAAAAATGCCAACCATTACTACGGAAAACGGACAAATTCAAGCACAAGGCGAACAAGTTGGACGAGTTTTGGTAGATGGAAAAGAATTTTTTGGAAATGATGCCAGTGTAGCTCTCAAAAATTTACCTGCCGAAATTATAGAAAAAGTACAAGTCTTTGACCAAGAAAGCGACCAAGCACGTTTTTCAGGAGTAAGCGATGGAAATACGGTCAAGACGATAAATATTGTTACTAAAAAAGATAGCCGAAACGGACAGTTTGGAAAAGTTTATGGTGGTTATGGTACAGATGAGCGTTATATTGGAGGAGGAAATATTAATTTCTTTAATGGAAAACAACGTATTTCTGTTATCGGAATTACAAATAATGTAAGTCAGCAAAATTTTTCTACCCAAGACCTTTTGGGTGTGGTGGGTTCAGAAAACAATACAAGACGTTGGAGAAGAAATAGAGGAAATCCAAGCGATGTAAATAATTTTTTAGTAGGTGGACAAAATGGAATTACTCAAACCCATAGTATAGGTATTAATTATAGCGACGAGTGGGGCAAAAAAATACAGCTTTCAGGAAGTTATTTTTTTAATTTGAGTCAAAACGATGCTTCTACCAACCTAACTAGAGATTTTTTCCTTCAAGAAGATAATAATTCATCGACTCAAAATCAGTTTTACCGACAAAATCAAATCAGCAATAGTAATAATCAGAACCATCGTTTTGCTCTTCGTTTTGAATACAAAATAGATTCGGTCAATGAACTCATACTTACACCACGTCTGAATATTCAAAATTATAAGAGTGAAAACTTGACTGATGCCACAACTAGCACCACAGATAATTTTTTACTCAACCAAACCACAAACAATTTAAATAGTAATTCCTCTGCCCTCAACTTTGAAAATGATGTTCTTTTTCGTCATCGTTTTAAGAAACGTGGACGCACTATTTCTGCCAAACTGAATACACAAGCCAACATACAAGACGGAGAGAACACACTTTTTGCCAATGTAGAAACCTTTAAAAGTGCTGATACTCTTCAACAAGAAACATTCAACCAACAAAATGATATTCTTTGGGCAACTGAATTAGAATATACAGAACCTCTCTCTGAAAAATCTAGTTTACAATTAGAATATGAATACTCTAACAATCAGTTGAAAAATGAAACTGAAACTTTTGATATCTTTTTAGAAAATCAAACTGAAAGACAGCTCAATAATCAGCTCTCTTCTACTCTTGAAAGCAATTATTTATATCATCAAGCAAGCGCAGGGTATAGTTACCGTACCAAAAAGCTCAATATTAATACTGCTTTTACTTACCAAAATGCTTCTTTGAAAGGAGGACAAATTTTCCCTTATGAAACAGACTTCAACAGAAATTTTCAAAATATCTTGCCTAGAGTTGTTATTAGGTACAAAATTTCTGAAAATAGTAATTTGCGCTTAATTTATCGTTCTTCTACTCGTAATCCTCAAATTACGCAACTTCAAGAAGTGCTTAATAACAGTAATCCTTTACAGCTTTCTACTGGAAATGAAGACCTCAAACAGCAGATAGAAAACCGTTATATTGCTCGTTATTCGTATAATAACCCTGACAAACGTATCAATTTTTTTGCCTTTGCTTATATCCGAAACACCAACGACTATATTACCAATTCTACTTGGATAGCTACACAAGATTCGCTAACAGTAGAAGGAGTTTTACTCTCAGAAGGAGTACAGCTTACTCGTCCTGTCAATATAGATGGATACGTTACCAGTCGTATCAATGCTATGATAGGCATTCCTTTTTGGAAATTTAATCTTAATTTTAATAATCAATTTTCATATAACCGAACACCTACTTTTATTAATGGTGAGGAAAATATAGCAAACAATTATGTTGTTACAGAAGGTATCACACTAAGTAGCAATATCAATGAAAAAATAGATTTTGGAATTACTTATAACTTAGGATACAATATTGTAGAAAACACTATTCAACCTCAAGCTGACAACAACTTTATTACACATAATTTAGAATTTAGAAACCTATTCTTTTTAGGAAAGGGATTTTTATGGCAAAATGACATAAGTTATCAGAGTTATAATGGTTTGTCAGATAATTTCAATCAAGATTTTTTACTTTGGAGTATGGGAATAGGCAAACGTTTTTTGAAAAATGAAAGAGCTGAAATAAAGTTAAATGTATTTGATTTATTGGGACAAAATAATAGTATTGCTAGAAATGTTACAGAAACCTACATTGAAGATATACAAACACAGGTTTTACAACGTTATTTCATGGTAAGTTTTACCTATATGATTCGTAACTTCAAAACAGCAAAAGCCATAGAACTAGAAAAACAACAAAGAGGAAGTGGCAGAACTAGAGGTAGAAATAATTAGAGTACTGGACATTAATAGATATTTGCTGTTCTGTGAGTCACAGAACAGGGATAAAATGCCGTTTGTTGGTGTTTTAGTGTAGCGACACCAACAACTTTTTATCTCATATCCAATACTCTATAGAGAAATATTATTTTTCCTACTTTGTTTCTTTTTTACTCTTCTTCTGTTCCTTTTATTTTTAGTAATTTTGGCATACTTTTAGGGAAATTGATAGGTAATTTTCATTAAGAATTATCCTATAAAAATAGCTTTTCATACGGACAAATCATTACTCAATCATAATCAAGATGATAAATTGCAATTCATTGTGTTATTCTACTCATATATTTTTACGTTCTCAAAAATTGTTGATTAGTCTTATTTTTTTATTCTTTTCATGTTGCATTTCTACCACTTCTTGGGCGCAGTTCAACTTTAAAAAAGATTCTACCAACAGGCTTACTATCAATAGAGGAAGTCATTATACACGCACACCTTTCGTTACGCTTCAAATTGCAGCGTATGATGTTACGCAGATGCAGATAAGCAACCGTCAAGATTTCATAGATGCACATTGGATTCCTTATCAACCAACTGTTTATGGTTGGAAACTTATTCCAGAGGATGGCGACCAAAAAGTGTATGTTCGTTTTAAAGATGCTAAAGCAAACATGATGGCAATAGTAACAGCCAATATTCATTTGGATATGACTGCTCCGAAAAACCCAAAGCTCAAAATTGATGTGGAAGGAGAAGCCATTAAAGATTCGACACAACTTGTAAAACTTTTGGTAAGTGCTGAAGAACCTGATAGGCGTTATTATGTAATGGTTTCAAATCATCGTTCATTTTACCGTCAGCGTTGGCAAATTGTTACTCCAGAGATAGCAGATTGGCAACTTGGAAACAAATTAGATGGAGTTAAGATGGTGTTTGCCAAATTTAGAGACCGTTCTGGTAATATTTCAGAAGTAGTTTCAGACAAGGTAATTCTTGATACGCAAGGTCCTGTGCGCCCATCTATAACCATCAATGGAGGCGAACCAGCAACTACAAAACAATCAGCAGAAGTACAGCTCGCACTAACAGCAGGAGGAGCAACTGAAATGATGGTTGCAGACAACGAAAATTTTGAAGGAGCAGAATGGCAGCAGATGCAAAGGTATTTGAAATGGACACTTTCAGAAGGTGATGGAGAAAAAACACTATATGCCAAGTTTAGAGATAATGCAAAAAACACAACAGAAGTAGTCTCGGCAAGTATAGATGTAGATTCAACGCCTCCTTCAAATATAAGCATCATTATAAATGGTGGTGACCAAACCTCAAGACACATTGATGGAATTGTTGAATTAGTTATCAAAGCAGAAGATGCAAAATATATGATGATTTCAAATTCAGAAAATTTCAGAGGTAGTCGTTGGTTGCCTTACGAAGAACTTATCAGTGATTGGCGTTTGGTAGGAGAAAATGGCAAAAAATCGGTATTTATAAAGTTTAAAGACGATGCTGGAAACGAATCAGAAGTAATTAGCGATGAAATTGTCTTGATACGATAAATTGAAAATTACTTAATAAAATAAAAAAGCGACATTCTACAGTAGAACGTCGCTTTTTTTACGTTTCTATCAAGCAATTATTTTTTCCATTTGATAGAACAGCCTACTGCTTTGGCTTCTTTCTTTTTTACTTTTTTACCAGCCAAAAGAGCATTTACAGCATTCTCTACATACATTTCTTCTGCTTCTTCTGCACTTTTTGCATTGTCGTCGATAGCTCCAATGTATTCTACTTTTAGCTTACCATCATTTTTGCTCAATACGTAAACGTGTGGAGTTTTTGTAGCACCATACGTTTTGGTAATATTTTGGTCTTCGTCTGCAAGATATACGAAAGGAAACTCTTTCTCTGCAGCACGCTCAATCATTTTTTCGTAAGTGTCATCTTCTTGTGTCAAAACATTTGGATTAATAGCCACTACTGGATAGCCCTGCTCTGCAAACTGGTTATGAAGTTCTATTAGACGGTCTTCATAAAGTTTTGCATACGGACAGTGGTTACACGTAAAAGTAACAATATAGCCTTTAGCATCTTTCATACTAGCTAGTGAAACCATTTTGCCATCAATATTTTTCAAATTGAAATCTGTTGCCTCATCACCAACAGCGTATCCATTTTCATCGGTAGCAGCAGCAAATAAGACAACCACCAACATAGCTACTAACACAGAAATAGAAGTAAAAAACTTGTTATAATTCATAATAAAAATAGAAATTTGAGAATTGAATAAAATTTGAAATATAGAAATTAAAACTTTTCTTATCACAACGCCAAAAGCGAATCAATAGTATGAAAGAGTTCTTCTTCATTGAAATCGCCTTCATGGAAGTGATAAACATTTTTAGTTTTGTTGTAAAAAAGCGTGGCTGGTATAGAGCCTGACCAGTTTTTATCTATTTTGGGCATCCAGTCGTCATATTTCATAGACGTAATCAAGTACTTATCCATTGCATACTCTGAAAAGTTTTTTCGCTGAAAAAATGGAATAACTCGTTTCTCTAATTGGTTGTCAAAATCCATACTGACAAGATTCATAGAAATTTGGTCATTGTATTTTTTGTTAGCTTCATTAAAATGAGGTAATTCACGCACACAAGGAGCGCACCAAGTAGCCCAAAAATTTATGATATGCAGAGAATCGCTCTCCTTTTTGGTAAGCTCAATAAGCTGATTTTCGTCTATGGGAATAACTGTATCAAAATTATTCTTTATCACAAATGAAAAGCACATTGAAATAATGAAGGTGGCTGCTAGAAAATAGAATTGTTTTGTTTTTTTCATACTTAGAGTTATTTATTCTAATCAAAGATACTCATTTTAAAGATAGGTTTACATAAAAATACTTCAAAAAAATAGTTATAAAATTCTATTTTTACAAAAATAATCTAAAAAACCACCTTTCATTCGCTTTTTGATGAAGGTGGTTTCAATATTTCTAATAAGAAAAATCATAGAGTACTGGACATCAATATATTTGCTGTTCTGTGAGTCACAGAACAGAGAAAAAACACCGTTTGTTGGTGTTTTAGCGTAGCGACACCAACAACTTTTTATCTCATGTCCAGTACTCTAGAAAAATCAGATATTATATCTACTGTATCAATCTGACTTTTTCTTTGTAGCTTTCTTAGTTGTTGTTTTTTTGGTTGTAGTGGCTTTTTTAGCTGTTGTTTTCTTTGCTGTTGCCTTTTTAGCAGCAGGAGCTTTCTTCGCCGCTGTTTTCTTTACATATCTACCTCCTTTTTTCTCTGGTGCAGCTTCAGCAAGTTCCAAACACTTTTCTAAAGTCAAATCTTTAGGTTCAATATCTAAGTCTTTCGGAATTTTTACATTTTGCTTACCCACAGCGATATAAGGTCCCCAACGTCCGTTCAAGACACGAACTTCTTCATTTTCTGGAAAAACTTTAATGATTTTTTTAGCATCTTTTTCTCGTTTTTCCTTGATGAGTTCGATAGCTCGTTCTTCATTTATGGTAAGTGGATCTTCTTCCTTTGGTATAGAAACAAACTTTCCATCGTGGCGAATATAAGGACCAAAACGCCCAATAGCAGCTACCACTTTTTTATTCTCAAACATTCCTACATCACGAGGCAGTTTGAAAAGTTCTAAGGCATCTTCTAACGTAATTTTATCTAAATATTGCCCTTTCAGAAGCGATGCAAATTCTGGTTTTTGTTCCTTGTCATCTGGGTCTAGTGGTAGTTTTTCAACGAGTGCGCCATAACGCCCCATTCTTGCCTGTATTACTCTACCTGTTTTTGGGTCTTTGCCTAGTTCTCTTGCTGTGCTGGCATACTCTCCATCTTTTCCAACCTTTTCTACTTGAGGATGAAACTCTCCATAGAAAGATTTGAGCATTTTTTCCCAATCTAAATTTCCATCAGCAATTTTATCGAATTGCTCTTCTACTTGTGCTGTAAAAGTGAGGTCAACAATATTTGGAAAGTTACCCACTAAAAAATCATTGACTACCATTCCCATATTGGTAGGAAATAGTTTATTTTTTTCTGCTCCAGTTGTTTCTGTTTTTGTTTTGTCAGATATTTTGTCGCTTTTAAGTGTCAAGACAGAATATTTCCTCTGAACACCATCTCTTGATTCTTTGACAACATACTCTCTTTTTTGGATAGTTGAAATAGTTGGAGCATACGTAGAAGGACGACCAATTCCTTTCTCTTCCAATTCTTTTACTAACGAGGCTTCTGTATAACGAGGTTTTGGACGAGTAAAGCGTTCTGTGGCTGTCATTTGCTCTAAATCTAGCTCTTGTCCGACTTTTAAAGGAGGCAAAACACCTTTTGTTTCGCTGTTTTCCTCATCTTCCTCATCGTCTTTAGATTCTAAATATACTTTTAAAAATCCTTCAAACTTGATAATTTCGCCTGTTGCTTTGAGTGTTTCTTGTATTTTTTTTCCTTCTTTTGTAATGCCTATCGTAACGATAGTACGCTCTAGCTTTGCATCCGACATTTGAGAAGCAATAGCACGTTTCCAAATTAGTTCATACAGTCGTTGCTGCTGCCCATCTGAAACAGGCTGACGATTGGCAAAATTAGTAGGACGAATAGCTTCGTGTGCTTCTTGTGCAGAGTTTGATTTGGTCTTGTACACACGATTTTTCGAATACTCTGCTCCGTAAGAAGCCTTAATTTCATTTTCTGCATTTTGGCGAGCCTCTACTGAAAGATTAACCGAATCGGTACGCATATATGAAATATGACCTGCTTCATAGAGCCTTTGTGCTATCATCATTGTTTGTGAAACCGAAAAACCTAATTTTCTACTGGCTTCTTGTTGCAAGGTTGAAGTAGTAAATGGAGGAGCTGGTGATTTTTTGGCTGGTTTTTTCTCTAAATCCTCAATTTTGAAAGTAGCAGCCACACAGTTTTCCAAAAACTGCTGCGCCAATGTTTTTTCACTCAAACGCTTAACCAGTTCTGCATTTAGCTTTTTTCCATTTTCTACATCAAAAATAGCATCTATTTTATAAAAACTATTGGCGTTGAAGGCATCAATTTCTCTTTCTCTTTCTACCACCACACGCACAGCAGCCGACTGCACACGTCCTGCCGAAAGCCCGTATTTTACTTTTTTCCAAAGTACTGGAGAAAGTTCAAAACCTACTAACCTGTCCAAAATACGTCTAGCTTGTTGAGCATTTACCAAATCATCGTCTATCGTTCTTGGATTTTGAATAGCATTTAGAATAGCCGATTTTGTAATTTCTCTAAAAATAATACGCTTTGTATCTTTTTTGTCAAGCTCTAAAGCCTCCTTTAAATGCCACGAAATAGCTTCTCCTTCTCGGTCATCATCCGTTGCGAGCCAAACTGTTTCTGCATTTTTGGCAAGTTTGCGAAGCGAACGAATTACATCTTCTTTATCTTTAGAAATGACATAGGTTGGATTGAAATTATTTTCAATATCGATAGCATCATTAGATTTTGGCAAATCACGCACATGTCCGAAACTAGAAGTAACGGTAAAGTCTTTTCCAAGATAATTTTCAATGGTCTTTGCTTTGGCTGGAGATTCTACTATGACGAGATTTTTTGACATAAATTTGACTATTCTTATTCTAAAATTATACTATATATACTAGACAAAAAAAGTAGTACAGGATGGATATATTTTGATTTGCCTAACGTACAAATACAAAAAAATGTTAGACTGTTTTATTAAATAAGGTTGTAATACTCATAAAAAATGTGTAGTTCTTTGCAGCAAAGTTACCTATTTTTTATTATTTGCCTAATTTGCGTGGACAACAATTTTATTTTTCCAAATTTTTGATATACTTTTTCACATAATTCTTTGTGAGATAATAGATTGCCATAACCTCTAAAAAAACTATACTTATACAGTCAAAGGTAAGTCATTTGACCTACATGATTACTTGCAGAAAATACTATTACACCTCAATTCTTCCACTGATTTTTTTCTTAGAAAATGGTTTTCTAACTTTTAATGAGAAAGTATGAGGCAGTTTATCATAAGGAGGCTTAAAACGGAACTTTCCTTTTTCTACTTCTTTTAGATTTGGAAAGCAGTTGTAAACACTATACGGATATTCATTGAAAAATTCTAATTGCAAGCCTTGCGCTAACAGAGAATTTATAATTTCGCTTACTGAGTGATTCCAAGAATAAGAAACTTGCTTTTGTTTGTGTCTGTCGCCTGTATAAGACTGTTCTACTTCCTCCACAATAGACGATTCGTTGAAATAAGAATACTGCAAGGCAAAATTATTTCCCCATTCATACATATAAATTACTGGATGAAATTCTACCATATAGAAAAATCCACCTTCTTTTATATAACTTGCCACTATTTCTGCCCACTTATTGAGGTCTGGCAACCAACCAATTGCACCATAAGAGGTGAAAACAATATCAAACTCTCCTTCTAAGTTATCTCTGAGTGAATATACATCAGAAACTACAAAATTAGCAGGTGTTTCTATCTCTCGGCTAAGTTCTCCTGCTAGTTCAATAGAAGCATCCGACATATCCATTCCTGTAACTTTAGCTCCCATATTTGCCCAAGAAAGCGTATCCATTCCAAAATGACATTGCAAATGTAGAAGTGATTTTCCTTTTACATCTCCAACCTCATTTATTTCGATAGAATTTAAGGAGTTTCTATCTTTTTTAAACTGCGCTACATTATAAAAATTAGAGTCTCGGTGAGCTTCTGTCAGCGAGTTCCACATCTTTCTGTTTGCCTCTAAATAATCGTTAGGCTCTTTCTCTTGCTCGTTTTTATAATCTTCGTAATCTTTATCTTGTTCGTTCATTTTCTTAAAATTATGATAGGAATAAAATCAATAGGAAATTAGATTTAGGAAAAGTCAAATATAAAGTTATTAAAAATTGATATAAAACAAAGCCATTTTTTTATCATCCATTCAACTTCTCCAAGCTCAAGCACTAACAACATTTTATAAAAAAACGTTTCCCAATTTTTAAAATCAAGAAACGTATTATTGTATGAATATCAAAAATATCTTTACATAGAAGCTCCTGCTATCATTGCGAATATAATACCCAATACATAGAGAGCTATAAATACAATCGTTGTAACTCCTAAGAATAAAAACATTGACTTCAAGTTTTTGAAAGCTTGTTCTAGTTCTGAACTATCTGAGTTTCGTATAGCTGATTTGGTCTTTGAAGAAAAATTATATAAATATAGTGCAGGAAAAAAGTAAAAAATTGCCAGAAATAGATATAATAGTCCAATCCCAACTCCTCCGAATGCACCAAAAGGATTCATGGTTGTACCTGTTGAAAAGCTATTGCTAATAGCCCCAACAAACATCATTGCTATACCTCCCAAAATCATCAGAGCTGTACCAATAAAACCCATAATAGCCAAGAATTTCCCCCAAGAAGCTGAAGTAGCCAAAAAACTTTTAGCAGCATTGGTTACTTGAAAACCTCCTTCTGAATAGAAAGAGTCTTTATCTAAAAAATCGTCATTTTTCATTTTTTTTATTCTAAGTTTGAGTAAATTTATTAATAAATTCTAATATAAATATATTTATATTCAATAACAAAAAACAATTTATTTAATAGGAGAAGTATGTCGTATTTTTCTAGGGGCAGTATTGAGAAAAGAAATCAGCTCATCTAAGGTGTCAAAATGCTTTGCCCCATTATTTACGACCATTTTGGTAACAGCCTGCATAGAACGCAACTGAACAGCATCAAACTCTTTGTCTCCATCTTTTTTCAAGAAACAAAATAGTGTTTTCTTAGGTCGTTTATTAGAATCATCCACTACTTCGGCAATAGAATATACTCCTTTCATCTTGGGTGTCAAGACGTAGAGACAATAATCGCAGTGTTCCCTTTCATAGAGTTCTTTTTTATAGGCTTCGTCGTTCCATTCTTCTACCACAGGGTCAAAATAATCTATGTGTAAGCGAGGCATTACGTAATCCCTCCATTTTGAGCCATTTACAGTTCCCCCTAAAAATACTTTTGGCATTTTGATTACTAATTTAAAAAAATGAATTACTAATTGATTTTAAGAAAGCTTTTTATTTTCTGTTTCTTCGTCTTCTTTTGTGGTAGGATTTTTTTGTTTTTTGTCTGTTTTCTTGTCAATTTGTTTCCAACGCTGTGTTTCAGAGTTTAGAATTGCTTCTATTTTTTCAACTAAGCGAGGAAACGCATCAGCTTCATCGTAAGGTTCGCTACGTGTCATGTACATATAACGTTCATGGCGCATCATCTCACAAGTAACACGATATTCTTTCCAAAGTTTGTAGTGTTCGTCTAATTCTAAAAAACTATTCATAATTACCAACGCCACACCTGCCAAAGCTGCCACTACTTGTAGATATACTCCTAAATCGTTTTCTTGTACTATTTTAAATGCTCCAAAAGTAATTACAACAGGAATTAGGGCTGCTATAACAGCTTCTGCTCTTTTTATACGTTTATATTTTTTTTTATTCTCACTACTTTTTCTGTCGTACCAGTTCATTTGAGAGTCCAAACGCTCGGCAATATACTGTTTGTCATCTATAAGAGCTACCGTTCTTTCCTGTGGATTTGTATTATAGCCTTCTCCAGAAAACTTTTCAGTAGTGTCTGAGATAAGTAAATTGTTATCTTCCATAAAAAAAATAAACAGTTTTGTAGTTAGTCTGTTGTAGTAAAGTTTTTTTCACAATCAAAATATAGCACAAAATCGTATAAAAAGCCAATTCAAGTTTAGATTTCGGTCATTTTTTTAAAAAAACTTAAAAACTAATAGTTTGAATTCGGTTATCCAATGTAAAATTTAGAAATTCTTTCTGCTCATTGTTTTCTACACCTTTCTTATAAAGGTAGAGCATATTTCGTTGGTCATCAAATACATCCATCAAAATCATATTTTTGATAGAAATAGTTTCATTGTCTTCCGAATTAGATTTTTGTATTGTTCCATACACCCAAACTACATCGCCTTCAAACTCTACTCCGATATAATTTATTTCTTTTCTCTGATTTTTAATTTTTAAATCAACGACTTTTTTTAAGTATTCATACATATACTTTTCGGCCTCCTTGTGTTGGGTTTTGGTAGAAAGATTGGGTTTGTCTTTTTCAAAAACAGTTTTATAATTTTTTCGAAGAGCTTTTTCCAAATCATCTACAAATATTTTATGAGAGATTTGAATTTCTGTAATGTCTCCTTTTTCTTTAAAATCCATTTCCGTAATGCTAAGGTGCATAGCGTGTTTTGGAATAAAAGAAGCAAAGAGAAAAATTATAAAAAAAGAGAAAACAAGTCGTTGGTAAAAACAAGGTAAGTGAAATATTTTTTTCATTCAATTCGTAATTATTTAATTTGTAATTGATTCGTCTTCGTCATCTAGCATTTCAATATCGTGAATCAAGACACGTTTCGAAATTTGTTGTCCTGTCCCAGTTGCTGCAAGACCTCCTAGAGCTGTTTCTTTATATCTGCTTTCCATACTTTGCCCTATTTCGCCCATTGCAGCCACACATTCATCTACTGGAATAACAGCACTTACATTAGCAAGCGAAATTTGAGCCGAAGAGAATGCAATCGCAGCAGCACTTGCGTTTCTGACCACACAAGGTACTTCTACCAAGCCAGCCACAGGGTCGCAGACCAGTCCAAGCATACACTGAATCGTAATCGCCACAGCTCCAAAAACTTGGTTTATATCTCCTCCCAAACAATAGACCATCGCACCAGAAGCCATTGCAGCAGCACTTCCCGTTTCGGCTTGACAACCTCCCACAGCACCAGCGAGCGAAGCATTTTGTTCAATAATTAGAGCAATTCCAGCAGCTACTAAAAGTCCTTCCAAGATTTTTTGTTCTTCTATGCCATGAATTTCTTGCAAAGTATAAAGCGTTCCAGGTAAGATACCAGAAGCTCCAGCCGTAGGAGCAGCCACGATGCGTCCCATACAAGAATTGACCTCTTTTGCAGCCAGCGCACGAGCAATAAGGTGCTGAAACTCCAACGACAAAACAGGCGTAGGATAGCGATAGACTTTCTTTGCTCCGTTGTTTATCATTCCAGAACGAGAAATCATTTCTTCTTTTAGACCCGTTTCGACGGCATCTTTCATCACGCCAAAGGCTTTACTCAAGTTTTCAAAAATCTGTGTTT
>NZ_JAHDIG010000029.1:27649-54964 GCF_020630935.1 Bernardetia sp. | reverse complement strand
AGACCTTGACAATAGTTTTTATAAACTAAATTGTACTACTCAACTACTTAATATTTTCGCTCTGCTCTACGAGACTGACCTTATTTTATACTTAGGTCAGCCCAATAGGGCAGTACCCATGTAAGTGATTCAATTTTTATTTTTGCAAGACTACTTTTTGAACATATACCTTGTTACCATTGGTAGCTTTTAAAATATATGTGCCTCCTACAAATTTCTCAATGTTCAATTCTACATTTCCACCACCACGACTAGAAGAAGCCATAACTTCTTGACCTGTAATAGTATATATGCGAATATCGTATGAATCAGTTATTTTAGGAAGTTCAAAACGAATCCAGTTTTGAGTAGGGTTTGGAAATACTTTTAGGCTAATTGCGTCAGTAGGTTCTAATAAGCCCGTGATTGGAGTATATGTAATTCCTAAGTCTGAACTCCAAACTCCACGCCCATGTGTACCAATAACCAGTTGTCCGTCTTCTCTCTTGACTGTCAAACTAAATATAGCAACAGGAGGAAATTCAGGAACAAGCTCCCAAGAAGCTGCATTGTTATAAGAAGCAACAAGACCAATTTCTGTACCGACCAAAAGTGTATCGCCCCAAACTGTCATAGAGAACGGTACTACGTCTGGAAACCCTGTACTACTTGCAGTTCCTTGTCCAAATCCAGAGATTTCTTCCCATGTTTGCCCAAGGTCTGTTGTGCGCCAAATTTTACCTACTTGTCCCTGTCCAAACAACATATACGCCGTACGAGTGTCTTCTGGGTCAGTTGTAAAGCCAGAAATAGCACCAATATCAATGGTATTAGGCAGTGGGTTGAAGGTTTCCCCCCCATTTGTTGAGAGAAACATTGTGCGTTCTTCTGACATTCCACTACCAGCCCAAACAACATTTGGACTAGCTAAAGACGGAAATACATTTGTTGTGGATACTGAAAAGTTCCAAAGCTCGTTTTCTATACGTTTTTGTGTCCAGCTGTTTCCAAAGTTTGTCGACTTATAGATTCCACTTGCACCTACAGCAAAAACGACATCAGGAGATAAAGGAGAATATCCCAAACGGGTAACAAATGGGGCAGAACCATTGTCACCTGTTTCACTAAGTCCCGTAGTAGAACGGAAGAAACTCGCTCCACCATCCGTAGAACGACGAACATTATTGTGCTGTGATGAGGTTAGAATCAAATTAGGGTCTGTTGCGTGCCATACAGCTTCCATACCATCACCATCTGTTGCAAAGGTGTAGTCAGTAGAGGGAGTTGGGTTATTAGATGAAATCCAAGAACCATTATCCTGCATACCTCCGACATACCTGTTCTCAGTAGGATGTCTATCAACTTTATAATATTGAGAAGTAACAATATTATTTGTTCTTAAATTATCGACTTCTGTCCAGCTTCTTCCTGCATTATCAGAATAGGCTAGTCCACCATCATTTACAGAGATTAAGCGACTTGTACCAGCAAATTTCAACATGTGGTGATCTACGTGTAGCTCATCTGTATTATTACCAGTATTATTATCGGCATTGTAGCCATCACTAATACGAGTAATTGTACTGTTTACATAAACTGGACTACCATAATTGAAACGAAGTATAGCATTGGCACTTGGAGAGAAAGATTCTCCTTCAGTTAAATAAGGCCATATAAAATAAATTTGCTGAACTTCATGACCTCCGTTTACAGTAAGAGAAGAACTAGGCACAGTAGCATTATAAGGAATGGCGTGTATAAATAAATATTCACGAGTATCTAACAGGTCTGGGTCGCCTACTCTATCTTGTTCTGTTAGGGTAAATTCTCCATCTGCTCGTTGGTCTCTGAAAGAAACCATAAGTTGCTGATTGTTTTCTATATCCCAAACTTCAAAAGGTACATCTACATAGTCTTGATAAACATAATCTGTGGCAGGGATGCTTGCTCCTACATTTCCTCCCCCAGCTAAAAAACGGTGTGCTTTTTGGCTTTTTCCAGCACCAAATCTAATTTCTACCGAAACGCCTAAGTTAGGGTTTTGTATATCTAATGCTCCCCCAAGAGAATTGAAACCTGTTACATTCACTAAAGACAGGAAATCCACTTCTTCAAAGTCTGCACTTATGAACTGACGTTCTCCCGTTCTTGTATCATTAGGTTTAATTTCGGCTGACCATAAATCTACACCTCCCCAATATACTTTATTTGGATTGGTTGGATCTACTGTGATAGCATTGTCATAACCACCTTGTCCACCTAAATAATCTTCATTTTTTTGCTTACCGTCTTCTTCAACAATTTTCCATGATACGCCTCTGTCATCAGAAACTAAAAGGCGAGATGAAGTACCATTTATTTCGATAGATGAATATATAATTGATGGATTTGTTGGAGATATGGCTAATTCTGAACGTCCGATACCCACACCTTCTGTGTCTTCAACGCCAACAATAGAAGTCATATTTGTTTCTATCCAAGTCAGACCAGCATCTATAGAGCGAACCATTTTTGGGTTTCCAAAGACAGCTCCAGTAGCATACATATTATTGAAATTACCTGGTTCGGCAACAATTTGTTGTAAAAGTACAGGGTCGCTATATGTGATAGTCCAGTTATTTCCCCCATCCGTAGAACGTAAAATATAAGACGTTCTTCTGTCATCAGGGTCTGTGCCTGCCGATGTAAATGGATTGTGTGCAGAAGTAACTAAAACTAAATTTGGATCGCTAGGTGAAACAATTACACGAGTAGCATTCAGAAAATCTGTTGTACGAGGGATAGTAGAGTCTAAACGATTCCAAGTTTCTCCTCCATCAGTAGATTTAAAGACACCACCACCATTTATTCCATTTCCCCTAAAAGGAGTTTCTCCAGTAGTAGCATACATAACATTAGGACTAGATTCGCACTGTGCTAACGAGCTAATACCTAAGTGAGACATATTACCAGATTTGTCTTCCCAAGTTGCTCCTCCATCAGAAGTTTTCCAAATTCCACCTCCTGCAGTACCTATAAACCAAGTATTATTAGAGGAATCTCTAACATCTACAAGTACAGAACGAGTACGACCTGCCACATTTCCTGGTCCTCGTGCATCAAACGTAAAAGTTTCTGTACGAGAGACTGCCATATTTTCTTGCGCCTTTTCTAAGGCTATTTGTGTATAGCCTGTTTTATATGAAGGATATTTATCTCCATCTTTGGTACGAACAGCATCCATGTATTTAAAATATCCAGAGGCTTCTGCTGTTTTGAAATAGCCTTTTTTATTGTGTTTAGCTGCTTTTTTTTCAGCACTGGTTTGTGATTGCTCTTCTCCACTTATCTCTTGTTGATTTTTAGATAGTTTCGCCAAATTATCATTTTCTAATTGGCTGTATCCAAAAATACCTGCGCTGAGTCCGAGTGCTGTTGCACCGACTAAAAGGTACTTTTTATTCATTATATAAGAATTTGAAGTAATATTAAATATATTTTTATTGTGTATTCGGAGGAGTTATTTTTTCAACACTGCTTTTTTCTGATTTTTCTGTATAATTAAAGGTACTAGACAAGAATTGTTTTACCAAATGAGTAAATGGTAATTAGGAAAAAGCAGTTGTTGGATGTAGTTAAAACTCATCATCTTCTGAAATATAATCATCGTATTCATCAAAATCAGTATCAAATTCGTCAAAATCGGGTTCTAATTCGATATATGGAAAATCATCATCTACATCTGAAGTCTCTTCCTCTGAATCTCTATTTTTCATATTTAAAGAAGATAAGTTTTGTGTTTCTTCGGTAATAGCTAAATATTCTGGAGAAGTAAAAGTATTAAATAACATAATGAAGGCAGTTTTTTAAAAATTAATAAATTAAGAATTATATCAGAATTAGTAGAAGTTGTTTTTATTAGAGTACTGTACTGGACATCCATAGATATTTGCTGTTCTGTGAGCCACAAAACAGGGGGGAAATACCGTTCGTTGGTGTTTTAGCGTAGCGACACCAACAATTTTTTATCTCATGTCCAGTACTCTATGTTTTTATATAAATCTACATACAAGATTAGTTAAACAAATCTAAATTTACAAAGAACAGATGTATCACTTATAAATAAAAGGTGTAACTTTAAATGCAAAACTCACTCAAAATTAAAGTATAAAGACAGAATAAGTCATTTATTCCTATCAAATTTGCCTTTTTATTTGTATTATTGACCTCATCTGTGTTTCTGTTATAATTTTTAGACAAACCCTCACCTTTTATAATCATT
This sequence comes from Bernardetia sp., assembly GCF_020630935.1. NCBI lineage: Bacteria > Pseudomonadati > Bacteroidota > Cytophagia > Cytophagales > Bernardetiaceae > Bernardetia > Bernardetia sp. Next base: position 50,724 of record NZ_JAHDIG010000029.1, on the reverse strand, counting down.
CATTGCTTTGGTTTTTGAACTTACCATACTGGGGACAAATGCTGCTATTCCAGCCTACGGACGTTTTCCAACTTCACAGGTGTTGTGTGTGAATCATCGTTACTACTTGATTGACTGTGGAGAAGGAACACAAATCCAGCTTTTTAGATATAAAATAAAAATAAATAAAATACATGCTATTTTTATAAGTCATCTTCACGGCGATCATTATCTTGGGCTTATGGGACTTCTGAATACAATGAACTTGCGTGGCAGAACAGAGCCTCTTTATTTACACGCTCCCAAAGGACTACAAGAAATTATTACAGTTCAACTCAAATATTCTTACTCGGTTCTTGGCTACCCTATTTATTTTATAGAAACAAATCAAGAAGAATCTGTACTTATTTTTGAAGATGAAAAAGTAACAGTGCATACTATTCCTTTGCTTCATAGAATACCTTGCTGTGGTTTTTTATTTAGAGAAAAAGCAAAGGATAGAAATCTAATGAAAGAAAAAATTCCAACAGATTTATCCATAGCTGGCAGAATTGCATTAAAAAAAGGAGAAGATGCTATCTATCAAGATAAAATATTAAAAAATGAAGACTATACTTATTTGCCTAATAAAAGAAGAAGTTATGCTTTTTGCTCAGATACAATTTATTTACCTTCTTTAGTAGAAACAATAAAAAATGTAGATTTACTTTATCATGAGGCTACTTTTACTCACGTTCACGAAAAACGAGCAGCTCAAACCTTCCACTCTACTGGAGAGCAAGCTGCAAAAATAGCACAACAAGCTGATGTAAAAAGACTCGTTTTAGGACATTTTTCTACTCGCTATCACGACTTAACTCCACTTTTGGAGGAAGCAAAAACTGTTTTTCCAAATTCTTTTTTGGCAATAGAAGGTGAAACCTTTTCAGTAGATGAATAGAGTAAACTAATTACGAGATATTTTTTCTAAATATGACTTCGCAAAACTATTAGTATCCGATGAAACCAACACAAGATATTACTTACTCAAAAAAACAAAACCTATATATTTTTCTTAGTGGACTTTTTCTGACCAATGCACTTATTGCTGAAATTGTTGGAACAAAAATTTTCTCATTAGAAAAAACACTAGGATTTTCGCCTGCTCAAATCAAATTGCCTATTTGGGATTCACCTTTAGACTTTAATCTAACAGCTGGTGTAATGCTTTGGCCTGTGGTTTTCATAATGACAGATATTATTAATGAATACTATGGAAAAAAGGGAGTACGTAAAATATCTTTCCTTACGGCTGGTTTTATAGCTTATTCATTTCTTATGGTTTGGTTAGTTACAGGACTTTCTCCTGCTGCCTTTTGGGTGGAAATTAATAAACCTTTGGATATAAATACGGCTTTTAATCGTATTTTTTTACAAAGTATGGGAATCATCATTGGTTCTCTGACAGCTTTTTTATTGGGGCAAATTATAGATGTAGTAGCTTTTCAGTGGCTTCGTAAGTTTACAGGAAGTAAAAATTTATGGCTTCGTGCAACAGGCTCAACCCTAATTTCCCAGTTTATAGACAGCTTTGTAGTGCTTTTTATCGCTTTTTATTTTTTTGGCAGTCCAAAGTGGAGTTTGAATCAAGTGGTTTCAGTAGGAATAATCAATTATATCTATAAGTTTTCGATTGCTATTTTGCTTACCCCACTACTTTATATTGTACATCACCTAATAGACTCATACTTAGGAAAACAAACTGCTCATGAAATGATAGAGGAAGCTAGTAATTCAGAGTTATTCTAAAGATATAATTGTTCTAACGACAAAGATTAAAAAGACTTTATTTCAATCAAAAACTAAGTTTTTGACTTTACCAACCAGTCTGGAAGACTGGTGTACAAAATTAACCATGATAACGTTTGTTTTATAAGATAGTATAGAAAAACATTTTCCAAAGTATTCGATTTACAACTACTAATACTTTGGAAAAGTAAATTTAACAGAATCAACTGTGCGAAATTTGACTAAATAAGCTGTCTTTTTTCCATTTCTATAATAAAATTTTCTTTTAAGTCTTTTTGAAAACGTTCTATAAATTGAGCTTCATTTTTATCTATTCCATCACTTGCTTTGGCTACTTTTTCTAAAACATCGATGAGGTAAGCATATTCTTCATCTTGTCCGTGTTGAGTAAATGTATCTAAAGCCTTTTTATAGACATCCTGTAAGTTTATACTTTTACTTGCTTCATAGTCAAATGACCATTTTATCTGCGATGCCCAAGGATGACCTTTCAAAATACTGTTTAAGGCTTGGATTTCTTCTGGCTGAATGAGTCCGTCTGCCATAGCAAGGGCATAAATAAGTTCCCCAAAAGCATCATATAAGCGTTCTTTATTCATTTGTAATACGTTAAAAGTTGGAAATAAAAAAACTCTTTTATTTTACCACAAATAAAAGAGTTTTGAGCTTATTTTGTTTGCGTTTTGATTAAATAATCAGCATCGCATCGCCATAGCTAAAGAAACGATATTTTTCTTTAATGGCAAGTTCGTAAGCCTCCATTACTAAATCATAACCACCAAAAGCACAATTCATCATCAGTAATGTAGATTGTGGATAATGGAAGTTTGAAATGAGTGCATTACAGATTTTGAAATCGTAAGGTGGGAAGATAAATTTGTCTGTCCAGCCACTATTAGGTTTCAAGTGTTCGTTAGCAGAAACAGAAGATTCTAAAGCACGCAAAGAAGTTGTTCCGACAGCACATATTTTCTTCTTATTATCAATGGCTTCATTAACAGCTTGTACAGTTTCTTCACCTACTTCAAAGTTTTCAGAATCCATTTTGTGTTTTGTCAAGTCTTCTACCTCCACTTGACGAAACATTCCCAATCCTAAATGAAGCGTAATCGGATGAAAACTTGTTCCCTGCAACTGCAATCTTTTTTGTAGTTGAGGGGTAAAGTGAAGACCAGCCGTAGGCGCAGCTACTGCTCCTTTTTTCTGTGCAAAAATAGTCTGATAACGTTCTTTATCAGATTCTTCTGCTTCTCTACCAATTTCACGAGGCAGAGGAGTTTCTCCTAATTCTTCTAGCGTTTTATAAAATTCTTCGGGTTCGCCATCGTATAGAAAACGAATAGTTCTTCCTCTTGAAGTGGTGTTATCAATAACTTCTGCTACCAGTTCTCCTTCACCAAAAAAGAGTTTGTTGCCTACTCTGATTTTACGAGCTGGGTCGACAAGTACATCCCAAAGGTGAGAGGTTGGGTTGAGTTCTCTTAATAAAAAAACCTCAATTTTGGCATTTGTTTTTTCTTTGTAGCCATACAGACGAGCAGGAAAAACCATTGTGTCGTTGATAATCATCTTGTCGCCCTCCCCAAAATAGTCTAATACATCTTTAAACATTTTGTGTTCAATAACGCCTGTATCACGATGAACAACCATAAGACGAGAATCATCACGATTATCAGTAGGGTATTTTGCCGTTAGTTCTTGAGGTAGGTCAAATTTGAATGACGATAATTTGTAGCGTTTTGTAGATTTGTAACCAGGTGTTTTGATAATAGTATAGGTTTTGGGTTGATGGATTTACTAAATGAAATGTTTCTGAAAAATAGAATTATGTCTTCTTTGTTAGCAGACAACAATTATCGAAACTAACTACAAAAATAAAAAATAGTTGGTCTAACCTCAAATTAATTTTTACAAAAAAAAACTAATTTCAAACTTTGTTTTACTATCTAAACAGATTTAATGTTTTAATATGTTGCTTTTCGGACAAAGTAATAGATATGTCTAAATTAGCTTGAATTTCAATGCAACAAATTATTATTTTTGAAATAATTCTAAAATATAAAGATAAGTTTATAGCAATTTTTGATGTGAAATAACTTTTTACAAAATTAAATAAGCTCTTTGTGTTTTGCTTTACAAAAAATGCTTATTAATTTGTCTGCTCAATTATAAATATATCCCTTTTGATGAACAAAAAACATGTATTATCAGCTCTACTAAGATTATTTCCAATCAAGTTACCATCTTTTATTTTTTTATTTTTCCTATTTATCAGTCTCAATAGCTGTGATTCTCGGCAGCCTATTTCACAAAGTTCTGAAGAAAAAGAACAAAGAAGAGTTATTTATGGGCAGCCTGTTTCTATTAAAAATACAGACTTTACAATTATACCGATGCAGATTGTTGATGAGAGAGATATTGCAGAGGCTCGTTACACAGACGACGGAAAAACAGCCGAAGATATTTCCCAAAATGCAAACAATTTGATTTTTTTCGATGAGAAAACAAAAGAAACTCATCTTCTGACTACTCAAAAATTTAAGCGCATAGCTTTTTCATTTGAGGAAATAGGAACATACAACAAATCCTCTACTATCATTTTATACAAAACTATTCAAGAAGACTCTAACCAAGATGGATTTTATGATTGGAAAGATGCTGTTGTGATGTATGTGTCAGATAATAGAGGACGTTATTTTAGAGCCGTTACACCAAAAAATACACGTACAATAGATTGGACGGTAGAGAGAGAAAAAGAGCAAATCTACTTTAGATATATTTCTGATAGCGATTCTAACCATGTTTTTGACTTGAAAGACCCTGTTTATATAAACAAACTAGATTTGAATCATCTTAGAGACCCTAAAAGTCTAAAAGATTCCTCTCAAATTTCTATGCCATTGATAGAAGAAAAGGCTCGTAAGGAATACGAAGAAATATTATTGAGTAAATAGAGGGTTCTATCACTTCTACTTCTTACCATTTACAGTACTCATTTTTTCAAAAACAATTTCTTTTTTTGTTTTCTTGATGCTTACAGCGTGTAAAGGATAAGTAAGAGCCATAATGAGCATTGCATCTTTAGGAGGATTTGTCTCTTTATAAAAGACAATGATTTTGTCGTTTTCTTCAATAATTTTTTCAATTTCTATCTCAAAACCTCCAGTGTTTTTTGTGCCAGCCATCACCATTATCATCGTATTTTTATCAAAATCGACTGAAAGTAGTTCCTTTGGCATCTCATTGTTATTTGCTACCTCAAAATCTTTCAAATCTGCTTGACTTTGCACTACTTTTGTTCCTGCAGTTTCACTTCCCAAGGAAACAGATTGAAAAACAGTTTCAAAAGGTACAGGAGTTTCTTTTGCAGTTTGGTTTGATTTGCAAGAAGACATTGAGATAAATAATGCTGATAAAGTGTATAAAAAAAATAGTTTCATAGGAGAAAAAATGGTTTTAGTAAAAAATATATAGGATAAATTAGAGTACTGGACATGGATAGATATTTATTGTTCTGTGTGTCACAGAACAGGGAAAAAATACTGTTCATTGGTGTTTTAGCGTAGCGACACCAACAACTTTTATGTCATGTCCAGTAATCTAAGGATAAATATTATTACATTTTTTACAGGTTTGATTGTCAATGATTTATAAAAAATAAAATCGTATCTATTTCTTCCATAGCATTGGATTTACAAATCTAACACTATGGAGAAAGGAACTTTACTAAATTAACTGTAATAATGTTTGATAAAAAACTAAAGAATTACCTTCTTTTTAGCTTCCTGTAAGAATACGTTTTTATTTATAGGAATAACTCCCAAGGATTCACAAACTAAGCCTCCACCTAGGTTGGCAAGCTGTGCTACCGTTTTTAAAGGCAATTTTAGAGCCATACAAAGCCCTGCAATACTGACCACTGTGTCGCCAGCTCCCGAAACATCAGAAATTTCTCTTTTATGAGCAGCAATTTTGTGTCTTTCAGATGAGTTTGCAATATAGACACCGTATTCAGAAAGCGTAATCAAAACAGATTGCAGTTGCATTTTTTCTTTAAGCTCTTCAACAGCAAGGGCAATTTCACTTTGCTCTAACTTGTCTAAATCTACATTCCTTACATCAATCTCTCTTCCTAAGCCTTCTCTCAATTCCTTCAAATTAGGTTTGAAAAGTGTAGCGTTTTTATAACTCCAAAAATTTCTTTTCTTAGGGTCAATGACTGTGGGAATATCATTTTCATTAGCAATATCTATAAGTTCTGAAATTACTTTTTCGTTCAATACGCCTTTATCATAATCTTCAAAAATAATGACATCTACTTCATTTATAAGTTCTTTGACATTATCAATAAGTGTTTTACTTTCGTTTTCTGAAATAGGCTTTGTTGTTTCGGAGTCTATACGCAAAAGATGTTGAGAACCTGCCAAAATACGATGCTTAATAGTAGTAGGTCGGTCTTGACTATGAATAATTCCACGCACATCAATGCCTTGTTCTTCAAACATACTGATAAGAGTTTCGCTTTCTTTATCATTTCCTACCACTGAACACATAATGGTTTTTGCTCCTAAAGATTTTAAATTTAGAGCAACATTGGCAGCTCCACCCAACCTACTTTCTCTATGGTTAAGTCCTACTACAGGTACTGGAGCTTCGGGTGATATGCGCTCTACTTTTCCCCATAAATAGGAATCTATCATCACATCGCCAATAACTAAGGCTGTAAGTGTACTAAAATTTTCAAAAATGGATTCTAATGACATAGATAAAAGGCTAAAAGTTCTTAGATTTTGATTCTTTATATTTTTAATTTTACACAAGCCAAACAAAGGTCGTAATTATTCAATTAAATTAATAAGGCTGAGGCAATATAAAATTGGTTTCTGTTACTTTTAAACTAATAAAGTGAATAGAATAACGTATATTTACATGCCCCAAACCTATTATGTACCTATATTATTTTTTATAATTTGTCAAATTCTTCTATCCATATTGATTATTTTGAAGCATTGGCTCGTCTTACTCGTAATCAGAAAGCTGAATTAAAAGATTTTTCGGAAGCTGTTGAGGAGGTTACACAAACGGCTGTTGATACACTAAAGGTAGCAAGCATAAATTTGTGGTTAGTAGATAAAGAAAAAAATCAGATAAAATGTGTAGCTCACTCTCAGAAAAGTATTACAGCTGTTTCTAACAACAACTTGAAAAATGAAAGAATGCCCATTTATCTTTCCAAGATGAAAGAAGGAGAACTAATTATTTCTGATGATGTTTATGAAGATGAATTTTTGGAAGAGCTTATAGAAACCTATTTTAAACCCAATTCAATTACTTCGATTATTGATATACCGATTCATATTGAAGGAGAATTGAAAGCTATTCTGTGTTGTAATCATTGTGGAGAAAGGCGTGAATGGAAAATTAGAGAACAGCAATTTGTTTTGGCTATTGGAAATATTATTGCTCTGCTTTTAGAAATTTGGGAACACAAACAGACCGAACAGCGCCTCATTCATAATGATAATCTACTTAGAGGAATAAATTCTTGTATTTTCCAACTCTTTACAAATCCAAATTTTAAGGAAGGGATGGATACTACCGTTTCAACGATTGGAAAAGCTACTCAAACAGACAGAGTTTTTATTTTTCAAAATTTTTTAGATGCAGAGAGAGAGCAATGTTGTAAGATTATACATGAGTGGACAAGTCGTCCAGAATACGAACAAATTCATAAGAGTGAGTGGCAAAATGTAAATTATAGATTGGCTGGTTTGGAGCGTTGGAGAAAACAATTAGAAGAGGGGAAAGGAATCAAAAATATTGGAGACCAACTAACATCACTAGACAAATATTTTTTGTGGAGCAAACATGCAAAATCTACTCTCATTGTTCCTATTTTTATTAATGAAAACGATTTTTGGGGATTTGTTGGATTAGAAGACTGCTCTGGAAAACACGTCTGGACAATAACAGAGGAGAGTTTTATTTTTAATCTTGCCATTACCATTGGAGGAATTCTGACGAAGCAACATGTAGAAAATCTACTGAAAGAAAAGAATAATCAACTCAAAAAAACTAATGATGAGTTAGACCAATTTGTATATAGTGTCTCTCACGACCTGCGTGCACCTCTTACTTCTGTGATGGGAATATTACAGGTTTTGAAAACTGACATCTCTAATCTTTCCAACATACAAATGTATCTTGAGCTTATTTCAAAAAGTGTGATTAGGCTAGATAATTACATTCGTGAAGTACTCAGTATTTCAAGAAATAGTAGAACAACGATAAAAAGTGAAACAGTAGATATAGAAGAGCTTATAGAAGAAATAAAACAAGATTTGACCTATTTAGAAGATTATAAAGAAGTAGAGGTAAATTTGTGTATGGATGAAAAAACAAGACAAACACCTTTTAAAAGTGATAGAATACGACTTAAAGCTATATTTGACAATCTTATTTCGAATTCTATACGCTATCATAATCCCTATCAAGAAAAAAGTTTTGTAAAAGTAATGGTAGATATAGATGAGCATACAGCAAAAGTAAAAGTTATTGACAACGGATTAGGTATAAGTAAAAAACATTTGCCTAGTATTTTTGATATGTTTTATAGAGCCAATGATAGAAAAATGGGTTCTGGGTTAGGACTTTATATTGTTAAAGAAACAGTTTTGAAACTCAAAGGAGAGATAGATGTGGAGTCTATTCCAAACGAAGGCACTGCTTTTACTATTATTTTACCAAACAGAGCAGAGTGATAAATAAAACAACCCTTAACGAGCTTTGAAGCATAGTTAAAGGTTGAAATAATTTCTAGCTAGTAGATGGATTTAAGGTGCAAGGCGTACAATTTCCCAAGGAGAAGCATATCTTTCTTCTACATCTTCTTTTAAGAGGTAATTTATTCTATCATGTAAGCGACTTTCTCTGCCTTGCCAAAATTCCATATAGTTAGGAATTAGGCGATAGCCACCCCAATTTTTTGGTCGTTCGATAAAATTAGTTTCTTCATAATTTTTTTCAATAGACTTTACCAGTCGCTCAAGTTCATCTCTAGTGTCTATGATTCTACTTTGTGGAGAGGCTATTGCACCGATTTGGCTTCCAATAGGACGACTTTTAAAATATTCATCAGATTTTGAAGGACTTATTTTTTCTACTTTCCCTTCAATTCTTACTTGTCTTTCAAGTTCTGCCCAAAAAAATGTAAGACTAGCATACGGATTATTTGCCAAATCTTCTCCTTTTCTGCTATCATAGTTAGTATAAAAAACAAAGCCTTCATCAACACTTTTGAGTAAGACCACACGAGCAGAAGGACGGTTGTTTTTGTCCACTGTTGAAAGTACCATGGCATTGGCTTCTGCTGAAAGGTCTGACTCTAAGGCTTGTTCAAACCACTTTTTAAATTGCTCAATAGGGTTTTCTAGGGCATCTTGAACATCAAAAGATGCCTTTTTATAACTCTGTCTTAAATTTCCTAAATCCATAAGGTTATAATTTTAAAATGTTTTATTTGTGTTATGAATCAACAAATCAAATCAGTAACACTTTTCTATTAGAGATGTTTTTTAAGTAAATAGATAAAAATAGGCACGAATTTTTCATTCTTTGTAAAGTACTATAAAAAAACTGTATTTTCAGTTTAACATCTCATTAACACTTAATTTGAAGAAAAGTATCTGTTTTGACGTACTAATTTTGTAATTTTGTCAGTATCAGAACTTTTTCTATTGTATCAATTCTTATCATTAAAAAATAATACTAATGAAAATCACAAAATACTCTTTTGCATCATTGGCGTTTAGTCTTTGCTTATTTTTATTTTTATCATCAAGCTCATTCGCACAAGGTGTTTTTCAGTTTGAAATCGAATCTTTTGACTTTGGAACTGTCGAAGAAGGCAACAAAGCAGAAAAAACATTTGTATTCAAAAATACGGGTAACCAACCAATTATTATGAGCAATGTACGTGCTTCTTGTGGTTGTACTACGCCAAGCTGGACTCGTGAGCCTGTATTGCCTGGTCAGAGTGGAGAAATTCAAGTAAGTTATAACAGTGCTGGTCGTCCAGGTGCATTCAACAAAACTATCACAATTACTTCTAATGCTTCTGAGGCAACAAAAGTATTGAAAATTCGTGGAAATGTAGTAAGCGACCCTGCTAATGACCCAAAAATGGCAATAGAGCGTAATGCTATAGCTTTAGGCAAAATCAAAAAAGGTGAAGCTGTTACTTATAAAATTTCATTTACAAATGAAGGCAAAAAGCCATTACAAATCCACAATCTTACAAGCTCTTGTAACTGTGTGAAACTTGCAGGAAGAGCAAGTGCAAATGCTGGAGAAACAAAAGAATTAGAAATTGTAATTACACCTACTCAAGAAGGAGCTTTTGATAGCGACATCGTAATCTATACAAACAGTCGTTCTCAAGGCAAGACCACTATCAAACTTACAGGAACAGTTGTAGAAGGTTCTAGCAGCGTTCTTCGTAACGAAAATTCTGGTTTCTAAGAAAATTCATTTTTATAAAAACCTTAAAAACCTTATTTGATTTATTTCAAATAAGGTTTTTATATTTCAATAAATAGCTATCAGTTCAACTAACTAAAAAGAAACAACTTTTCATGAAAATTAGTATCATAACAGCACGTTCAAAAAATGGTGTCATTGGTTCAGAAAATTCATTGCCTTGGAAAATGCCTTCAGATATGCGTTTTTTTAAGCAAACTACCCTAGGACATCACGTATTGGTAGGGCGAAAAACATATCAATCTTTCAACGTACAATTAGTAGAACGTCCTGCTCTTATTCTGACTAGAAAATCAGATTATACCCCAAAATATGAAGACGACCAAACCATCAGTACATTAGAAGACGGTATTCAAAAAGCAAAAGAAAACAATGAAACCGAGCTTTTCATCATTGGAGGAGGCGAAATATACAAACAAGCCTTAGAGAAAAATTTAGTTACGCACATGTATATCACAGAAATTGATGCAATTATCGAAGGCGATACATTTTTTCCAGATTTTGATGAATCAGAATGGAGTATTATCAGAAAAGATAGCTTTTCAGCAGGAGAAAAAAATGATTACGATTATAGTTTTGTGTTGTATGAGAGGAAACTTTAAAAGTTTTATTAAGAAATGCAATACAAGTAAAAATAGCTTGTATTGCATTTCAACTATTTAAGTTAGGCTATTTTACTAAACATAGGCTTATTTTCTGTTTGATTTGCTGTTGCTTTAGCATTCCAAAGCCTAACATCAAAAGCCATACAAACATTGCGAACAAAAGGCTTTCCTTGTTCTGTAATTTTTAAATGATTTCCTGTCCATTCTACCAATTTATCTTGTCGTAGAGATTCTAAAAGGTCAAAATTAATTCCTAGCCCAAATTCATAAAATTCTTCCTCATTCCAAGAAGTTTCGTACCTACACATCAAATCTAAAATATGTTTCCTAACAAGTAAATCTTCCTTTGTTAGATGGTGTCCTCTCAAAAATGGAAACTCTCCTTTCTCAATTTTTTCTTTGTAGGTTTTTAGATTTTTTTCGTTTTGGTTGAAAGCTGTCCAAGTATCACTAATCGCACTCACGCCCAAACCAATCGCTAAACTTGTGGATTGAGTAGTATATCCCATAAAATTTCGATGCAAACTACCATCTTTAGCAGCCTTCAAAAGTGAATCTGTAGGAAGTGCAAAATGATCCATTCCTATATCTATGTAGCCTTGTTTTGTCAAAATTTCTTTACCTATTTTATACAAATTTGCCTTTTCATCAGCAGAAGGCAAGAAAGCCTCTAATTTTTTTTGAGAAGGTTTGAGCCAAGGAATATGTGCATACCCATAAAATGCCAAACGAGAAGGACGAAGCTCTAATGTTTTTTGTAAAGTATCTTGTATTGTTTCTGCATTTTGCAATGGCAATCCATAGACTAAATCAAAATTAATAGATTCAAAACCCAGCTCTCTAGCATTTTCTACACATTCTACTACCTTCTGATAGGGCTGAACTCTATTTATAATTTTCTGAACATTCTCATCAAAATCTTGAATACCAAAACTCACACGATTAAAACCTAATGCTTTTAGTGTTTTGAGATGTTCTTTTGTTGTATTATTAGGATGTCCTTCAAACCCCCATTCTGTTTCCTTTGGAATATCACAGGTAGTTTTAAAAATAGAAATCAAGCGAGAAAGATTTTTAGGAGAGAAAAAAGTAGGTGTTCCTCCTCCTAAGTGTACTTCTCTCAAAATAGGTTTTTGTGGAAGTGTTTTGAGATATAGATTCCATTCTTTTTCTATCAAATCGATATAAGGTTCTTCTACATTATGATTTGTCGTAATGCGTGTTGTGCAGCCACAATAGGTACACAAACTCTCACAATAGGGCAGATGAATATAAATACTTACCTCTTTTCCACTTGTCCAAAAAGCATTTTTAAGTGAATTTTGCCAATTTTCTAAACTATGGTTTTTATTTTCCCAATACGGAACAGTTGGGTAACTTGTGTAACGAGGACTAGCAACATTGTATTTTTGAAGCAAATTATTCATCTTTCTATGTGTAAATCTTGGTTGATAGATAATTTATATTTACAAAGAACGGTTACTTTTTAGCTCTAAAAAATGATTTTTGTTAGGAAAAAACATTTACTTTTGCAAAAGTCCCAATAAAGAAGCTATTTTATTAACTGAATAATTCATTATCCAAAACATGTCGTTTCTCCAACAATCTGAACCTACAAAATATACTTCTGAAAACTTAAAAAGTGAAGAAATGCTCTTCAACTTAGGACCTCAGCACCCTTCTATGCATGGTGTTTTGCGTTTGGAGGTAATTTCAGATGGCGAAATGATTAGAGAAGTTGTTCCTCACATTGGTTATTTGCATCGCTGTTTTGAAAAACATGCTGAAAGTCTAAATTATGCCCAAATCATTCCCTATATAGACAGAATGGATTATGTAGCTTCTATGAACTCCGAACACATTTATGCGCTTGGAGTAGAAAAGATGTTAGGAATCACAGAAAAAATACCCAAACGAGTAGAGTATATTCGTGTTTTAGTAGCAGAACTCAATCGTATTGCTTCTCATTTTGTAGCAATCGGAACGTATGCTGTAGATTTGGGAGCAACTACGCCTTTTTTATGGCTCATGAAAGAACGTGAGTTTATGTTACGGCTTTTAGAGTGGGTAAGTGGCGCAAGACTTCTCTATAATTATATTTGGATTGGAGGTTTATATTATGATTTGCCGTTAGATTTTGAAGGAAAATGTAGGGAATATATCAATCACCTAAAGCCAAAGTTAGACGAACTTAAAAAGTTACTCATCAATAACAAAATTTTTGTGGAGAGAACAGCAAATGTTGGCGTTTTACCTTTGCAAACGGCTGTAAATTATGGCGTTACAGGGCCAATGCTAAGAGGTTCTGGGCTAAAGTGGGATTTGAGAAAAGTAGATAATTATTCTGTGTATGATGAAATAGAATTTGATATTCCGATAGGAGAGGGACAAGTAGGAACAACAGGCGATTGTTGGGATAGAAATTTTGTACGCTTCCAAGAATGTAGAGAGTCAGTCAAAATTATGGAGCAGGCACTAGAAAAACTAACTAAAGAACATAAAAGAACAAGAGATTTTGACCCTCAAGGACTTGTTCCGAAGCGCATAAAACCACCCAAAACGGATTTTTATTTTAGAGGCGAAAGTCCAAAAGGCGAACTTGGCTTTTTCTTTAGACAAAATCCAAAATACAAGAAGGGAGATATTCCTTTTCGTCTGAAAGTACGTGCGCCCTCGTTTTGTAACCTTTCTGTATTGCCTTATTTAGCTCAAAATACTCTGCTTTCCGATTTGATAGCCATTGTAGGTTCACTAGATATTAATTTGGGAGAAGTGGATAGATAATTTTTCAAAAAAGTATATTCTTTAATAGATATTAGTATCTGACTGTTTACAACACAAAACGCTTAAAGACACATTATAAAATCTTTAAGCGTTTTGTATTTCTGCAATTTAGAACTTTTGCAAAAGCAAACCCAACCCTATGAAGAAACGAAACAATATTTTAGTTAGGAAATAACTTTGCGAAAGTCCTACAATTATTGTTTTATTACCTTTTGTGAAAATATTCTTTCCTTAGTCGCAATCTGTATAAAGTAAACTCCTGCATTTTGGTTACTCAAATCTATTTTACACTCTGATTTCTCTATATTTTCCAACGAGTAAATTTCCTTGCCCAAAACATCAAATACCTTTACAGATATAGGTAAATTGTTTTTAGAAGGTTCAAGTTTAATGTTTAAAACATTATAAGTAGGATTGGGATAAATAGATAATGTAAAGTTTTTCTCTTTATCTATCTCACTTACTTTATTGTCATTTGATAGTGTATTGGCTTTTTTACTTTTGAACACTGGCTCGCCTGCACATTTACTACGCTCTTTCAAATAAAATCTTCCTTCATCTACATTTCCAACATAGATATCTCCAGAGCCTCCGTTATTTCTTGAACCGTCAGCAGCTCCCCAATAGTTTTCTTCTGCATAAGCTGCTCCAGCAACAGCATCAATGGCATAATTCAAATTCTTGAAGTTATTTTTGGTAATATGAGCTTCTGTATCTATTAATTTTATTGCTGTTTGATTACCAACAAAGTTATTGCATTCTATTTCAATGCCTTTATTTTGAGTTAGTTCTATACCATTTTCCCATCCGTTGATATGATTTTCATTTATATATATACCTTGAGAACTTCTTATTTGCATTCCTTTAGAATCAACACTATTGTTAGCCATTAAATTTAGACCTTGAATATGCAATCTTTCTATTGATTGTAGTCGAATAGGATAATCAAGATTTAATCCAGTATCATTCAAAATTATATTTCCTTTGTTTTGGCTTCTACTACCTGAAATGTGTATTTCATTAGCTATGTTTATACTCAAAATACTCTGTGGATTCAAAACATCTTTTCCAAATCTATTTTCATATATGAAAAGCTCTTCCTCTACAGAAAACAAGGTAATAGCAGATGAAACGCCTTCATCTCTACTCATAAATCCACTATCTATAAAATCATTTCCTACAATAGTTGTGTTGGAAAGGTAATCTCCATTAATAGCAATTCCTCTTTTTCTAGCTGTTATGCTTTCTATATTAACATTTTGTGAATTACGAATCTCAATAGCAACTCCATTATTTTTCGCACTTGTTAAATCTATTCTTTTTATTGATAAGTTTTCTATTTTATCAAAAAATAAAGGATATTCTACATCAAGTCCACTATTGTTTAGATAAATATTGGGATTATCTATTTTTCTATCTGAAATAAAAATGTCTTGAGCATTTTTTATACTTAATATTGAAAGTGGAGTAAGCTGATAACTTCCAAACTGATTATCATACATAAAAATACCTCCTAATAAAGAATTAGAAAAAAGTCCATCTAACTTGATGGCATAACCTCCTCTAAAGAAACCAATTCCTGTATCCCTAAAGTCATTTCCTTCAATGCTAATATCGGTAACATCTATTCCTTCAACAGCAGTTAGCCTTTTTCTTGCGATAGTATTAAAAATATCTACCTTTCTACATTTTTTAATATCAAAAGCAATTCCCTCAAAATCACCCGTATAATCAGAAGTAACATCTATGTTTTGAATAGACAAATTATCTATATCTTCTAAAATAAATGGATTTTCTACTCCTAAGCCTCCTCTGTTGAGCAAAATATTAGTTTGATTGAAACGATATCTATCGTTTATGTTAATATCTTTTGCCCCCTTTATTCTAAAAATATTTTTTACATCATGCATTAAGTCTCCATATTGATTGTTGGTAATAAATATTCCCCCAAGCAGATTTTGACTCTCTACATTATCTAATGTGATAGCTGAACCTCCTACGGCAAGGTGTCCAAAATCAAACCCTGTATCTCTCAAATCTATGCTTTGAATACGGATATCTGTACAATTTCTTGCTATGATTCCATTATGACGTTTGCGAATAGTCATGTATTGAAGTGTGATGTTTTTACTATCTTCAATATAGATACCACAAGAACGTGAATCATCAGCACTTCTTGGAATGTCCGAAGCACTGAGATTCAAATAACGTGCAGTAATATTTTCTATGTTTTTTAGACAAATTGGTTTTTCAACATTCATTCCATTAGTAATGTTGATATTACCAGCATTTGTTTGGAGAGAAATATCCTTTGCATCTTCTAAATACAACAGACGCACAGGCTTTACGCTTGGGTTACCTAGCATTCCAAAAGTGTTTCCAGAAATATACACTCCGCCTTGTAGTCTATTTTTATTGACTTTAGTAAGGGAAATAGCAGCAGACAAGTCATAAAACTCTAACCCTGTATTTCTCAAATCATTATCCTTTATCTGAATATCAATAATATTATTTCCTATAATGCCGTTTTTTGTATTTCTTATAATATTTTTCTGTATCAGAACAGTACTACAATTATTTAGTTCAATTCCATTCGTTGGTTGATTGGGGTAATTGTTTTGGATTCGAAGTCCTTGAATAGTTAGATCAGATAGATTCTGTGCCTTTAAAATACTTCCTCTATATGAATTTAATGTAACTCTAGGGCTGGAAGAGTAGAAAGGTGCTGATGTTCCGTCTATAAACACTCCTTCTGTAATAAGAATATCTGAATAGAGAGTAATATTACCAGATACAGCAAATTTTATAGTATCTATTCCTGCTACAAAATTAGAAATCACTAGACATCCTCTTAGTGAACCTTGTCCAGTATCATTTAGGTTGGTTACAGTGTATGTGTTCCCAGCCCAGCTATGAGTCAAAAAAAAGATAAAGAAAGTCATAGAAAGGATGATTCTCTTAACCAATAAAGGAAATTGTTTGTGTTTAATAGTGTGTTTTGAAGTTTGCATAACTAAGGTGTTAAATCATTTAAAGGGTATAGATAAATTTACATAGTTGCCTATTTTCATTTATTTACAGATTTTAAAACCTATTAAGCTCAGTAAAACAAAAAATAGTTTTCTTTTTTTCTCAAGGCTACTTACTCAAAAACACCATGATTTTAAATATTTTTTGTGGAATGTTCTCTTGTTTGGCATCTATTCTCAAAAAATGATATACCTATTTCAACAATTTTTTATAAAAAATTCTTAATTTACCTATCATAAAATTTTTAATTATGCAACTCAAATTTTTTCGTATGTGGCACTTACTGGCAGGCGCAGCACTCACAGCAGGCGCAGTTACACTTTGGGGTTTTCGTTCTAAAAATGGCGACGACTGGCTCAAAAAACTTGTTCAAACTAATACTACTTTTCAAGAAAAATATTCTTCTGAAAGAGTCTATTTACATTTAGATAAACCTTTTTACAAACCTTCTGAAACGGTTTGGTTTCAAGCCTACGTTCAAGATGAGACAACATTAGAACCTTCCAAGAGAAGTGATATTCTGCACGTAGAATTTATAGACCCAAAAGGGAATACAGCCAAGAAATTACAACTCATTTTAGAAGACGGTACAGCTTCTGGTGAGTTTGATTTGGGTGAGAATGCAGCAGGAGGAATCTATAAAATCAAAGCCTATACAAAATGGCAAGAAAACTTTTTAGCAGAAAACACTAATCATCAAAAGGGAAATCCACTTATTTTTGAGAAAGAAATAACAGTTCAGAAAGTCGTTTTGCCTCGTCTAAAAATGAAATTAGATTTTCAGAAAAAAGGCTATGGAGCAGGAGATGAAGTAAAGGCAGATTTGGATTTGCAAAGCCTTACTAATCAGCCTCTCACAGAAAAAGATGTAGATTTTGTAGTGAGTCTGAAGGGAGAGGTTATCTCTAAATCAAAAGCCAAAACAGATAGCGAAGGCAAAACAACGATTTCTTTTCAACTTCCAAAAAAACTAGACACAGCCGACGGACTTTTGAATGTAATGCTTTCCCACAACGGGCAGACCGAATCTATTTCTCGTTCTATTCCACTTGCCAATACTGTTTTTGATTTACAGTTTTTTCCAGAAGGTGGTGATATTTTAGCAGGAACAAAATCAAATATTGCTTTTTGGTGTAAAGATGAGTTTGGAAAGCCAGCCGATGTACAGGGAGTTATTTTAAATTCTAAAGGAAAAGAAGTAGGTGATTTTTCATCCTTTCATAAAGGAATGGGCAGTTTTGAGTTGGAGGCAAAAGAAAACGAAACCTACACAGCTAAAATTACAACTCCGAAAGGCGTAGAAAAAGTTTACAACCTTCCTGAAATTGTAGAAGTAGGCTATGGATTGCAGATAGACTTTCCTGTTTCCAAATCAGAAAAAGAAAAAGTATATGACACTTCTAACCTTAAATTTTCTATTTACTCACCACTAATGGAAGAGGTATTTTTGGTAGGCAAAATGAGAGGAGAAATTATTTTTTCTAAGAAAATTTCTGTCAAAAAAGGTAAAAATAGTATCAACCTTCCAACAGGTGAAATGCCTATCGGAGTGGCAAATTTTACGCTTTTTGATGCAAGAAAAATAGAAAGAGCAGAACGTCTAGTATTTCTCAACACAGACAAACAACTCAACGTTTCTATAAAATCTGACAAAGAAGAATATCAGCCTCGTCAGAAAGTTACTTTAGATATTAAAGTTACAGACCATAGAGGAATTCCGATGCCAGCCAATTTGTCGCTTTCTGTGGTAGATGACAAATTGCTTTCTTTTGCAGACGACAAATCTAGCCATATTCTTTCGCATCTTTTACTGGAAGCCGACCTCAAAGGCGAAGTAGAAGAACCTCGTTTTTACTTTGATAAAAAAGAAGAAAAAGCAGCACAGGCAAGAGATTTACTAATGCTTACTCACGGCTGGAGACGCTTTACGTGGGAGCAAATTCAAAATCCATCTATTAACATTAAAAATTATGCTGAAAAGGCTATCATTGCTGGCTATGTAAAAAATGAAAATGGAAAACCAGCCAAAAATGCCAAAGTAGAGATTCAAGGAAAGGATATTTCTACCAAAACGAATAATGAAGGCTATTTTGAGTTTAGAAATTATAAGCTTTATGAGCCTATTACCATTATGGTAACGGATAGTTCAAAGCGTGCTAGCCAACACATTACAGCGTACTCAACCTCTTACTCTTTTAATCTTTTTGATTACAGTAGAATAAAAAGAAAAGCAGGAGGAGCAAGATTAGACCGAGCAATGCCTGTAAGAGCATTAGCCGTAGAAGAGAAGGAAATGGAAGGCGCAGTTATGGATTTTATGGATTCAGAAATGCCAAAAGAAATGTTAAAAGAAGAAATAGTAGAAAATGCTCCTGTTGTATTAGAAGTACAAGAGAAAGAAGAAGTTATGGAAGAAGTAATTGTAGATGGCTTACTAGAAGCAGATAAATTTGGAGATTTTGATGGCAAAAAGAAAAAAGATGACAGACCAAATCTTCCTGCTGTTACTTATCACCGTGCTAGAGTTTTTCCAAAAGTAGAGTATTCTAAAAAAGAAAAAACGGAAAATGAGCCTGTTTCAAGAACTGATTTTAGAAGTACTATTTTTTGGAGTGGAAATATAAAAGTAGATGCAAAAGGCAAAACACAAGTAGAGTTTTATACTTCCGATGAAATTACAGCATTTCGTGCCATTTGTGAGGGAATTGCAACTGATGGCAGCGTAGGCAGAACAGAAAGTGTTTTTTATACACAGTTACCGTTTAGCTTAGATACAAAACTACCTTTGTATATGTCTATGGGAGATAAAATCTCTATTCCTTTGATGCTTCAAAACAATACAGAAAAGAAACTTAGTGGAACAGTTTCGGCAGATTACCCTTCCTCTTGGATTCCAGTTTCTGAAAGCAAATGGAAAAACCGAATCACATTACAACCCAATGAAACAAAGGTGGTTAATATGGATTTTTTGATTGAAAACAAAGCTGGAAAAGGTAAGTTTATTGTTCAGTTTGTTGGACAAGGTGGCGTTCAAGACCGTTTTGAACAAGAAGTTGAAGTCTTTTCAAAAGGTTTTCCTGCTGCCATCGCTCTTTCTGGAGAAGCTGGAGACAAAACCTATACTTTCGAAATTACCAATCCAGTAATGGGAACAAGCACAGCTACTTTTACGGCTTTTCCTTCCGTTTTAGATGACCTTTTGGCTGGAATTGAATCAATTTTGAGAGAACCGTATGGCTGTTTTGAGCAAACCTCATCTTCTACTTATCCGAATTTGTTGGTTTTGGATTATCTCTCTACACAAAAAGAATTGAATGCAGAACAACAAGCAGCTTTAGCAAAAGCCAAAGATTTGACAGAAAAAGGCTACAAACGCTTAATTTCTTTCGAAACAAAAGAAAATGGCTATGAATGGTTTGGCGCAAATCCTGCTCACGAGGCATTGACAGCGTATGGCTTGATGGAATTTAAGGATATGACAGCTGTAACAGGAAACCTTGTAGATGAGCAAATGATGAAACGCACCACCAACTGGCTGATGGAGCGCAAAGATGGAAAAGGAGGCTACAAACGAAATCCCAAAGCCTTAGATAGTTTCGGACGTGCAGATGAGGATATTTCGAATGCTTATATCACTTATTCACTTTCAGAGGCAGGTTTTAAGGATATTAAAGATGAAGCAGAAGCAGCGTACCAAAATGCAATCAAATCTGAAGACCCTTATTTGATTGGTTTGGTGGTAAATACGCTTCAAAATTTGAATGATAATCGTTCTGAAAAATTACTGGAAACGCTTATCTCACTTCAAAAACAAGAAGGAGACAATGCTGGAGCTTGGGAAGGAACAAAACATTCCATTACTCGCTCTACTGGACAAGGTTTGACAGCAGAAACTACTTCACTTGCTATTTTGGCTTTGATAAAATCAGATACAAAGCGAATGAATATTTTACAGAATGGAGTGAAATATTTGGTGGGTTCTCGTTCGCCTTATGGTGGTTTTGGAAATACGCAAAGTACTGTTTTGGCTCTCAAATCTCTGACAGCTTATGCAAAATATGCTCAAAGAACTCCAGAAAGTGGAGATATTGAAATTTATATCAATGGAAAAAAAGTGGCTACGCAGCACTACGGCGAAGGGCAACAAGAAGCTATTGAAGTAAAGAATCTTGAAAAGCACTTGAAAGCTGGTAAAAATACAGTTCGTATCCATTATGTAGATGTGAAAGAGCCTTTGCCTTATACGTTTTCAGCCAACTGGTTTACCGATTTGCCAAAATCTAGCGACAAGTGCAGCGTAAACCTAGAAACTTCATTAGCAACAAACAAAGTGAAAATAGGCGAGACAGTAAGGCTTACCACCGTTTTAGAAAACAAAACGGATGAAGGTTTACCAATGACGGTTGCTATCGTAGGCTTACCAGGTGGACTTTCGGCACAGCCGTGGCAACTCAAAGAACTCATAGAAAAAAACAAAGTTGATTTTTATGAAATTCGTGAGCATAGCGTGGTCTTTTATTATCGCCAACTAACGCCAAATGAGAAAAAAGTTATTCATTTGGATTTGAAGGCAGATTTGGCAGGAGAATACGAAGGTGCTGCCTCTTCAGCATATTTGTATTATACTTCTGAATTTAAAGACTGGCAAAAAGGAGTTTCAGTAAGCAGTAATTAGTAGTCAGTTAAATTTAATAAGAACGACTATTCATTTTTTATGGATAGTCGTTTTTTTGTTAGGCTGTTTTATCAAGTAGAATCTCATTTAAGATAAGCTAAAATTAGAAAAGGATTTTTTTAAATACGTATATTTGCAAAAAAATACTATTCTCCTCGTTGACGGCTGCATTTTGGGTCTCAACGACGGTTATCTTTTCAAATATTTCTAATGGATACCCCAGAAACAACTATTGTAGAAAAAACAAATCCTTCATCTCAAATATCTACTCCCAACAATGCAAAAGAAATGGGGGTTTTAGACCATTTGGAAGAATTGCGTTGGCATATTATCCGTGCTGTGCTTGCTATTCTAGTGTTTACAGTGGTGGCTTTTGTAGGAAAAGATATTGTTTTTGGAAAGATTATACTTGGTCCTTCAAAGATTAATTTCTTGACCTATCAGTTTTTCTGCAAAATGTCTAGTATTACTTGTATAGATACATTGCCTTTTATTATTCAAAACCGAGTGATGACAGGACAGTTTACAATGCACATTGCAGCCTCTATTGCCTTTGGTTTTATTTGTGCGTTTCCTTATGTTTTTTGGGAACTTTGGCGTTTTGTTGCTCCAGCTTTGTATCAAGATGAAAAACAAACGGCTCGTGGAGCTACATTTTTTGTATCTCTTCTTTTTGCTATCGGAATTTTTTTTGGTTATTTCTTGATAAGTCCCTTATCTATCAATTTCCTTTCTAATTATCAAGTTGACCCCACTATTTTGAATGAAATCGATATTTCTTCCTACGTAACTACAGTAACTATGCTTACTTTAGGATGTGGACTTATGTTTCAACTTCCGATTGTAGTATTTTTCCTTTCACAAGTAGGCATTGTTACACCAGAAATTATGAAAGCCTATCGTAAGCATTCTATTGTGGTTATCCTATTTATTTCAGCTCTCATAACACCTCCAGATGTGATTAGTCAGTGTCTTATCGGTATTCCTATTTGGGTATTGTATGAAATGAGCATCTTGATTTCAGCTTCTATTCAGAGAAAAAGAAATGCGACGCTGGCTAAAATGGAAAATACTAATGCAGTTTCTTAATTTTATTTTTTGCTTAAAATAATTTAGAATAAATTAAAACTATATCTATACAAATAGGTTATTTCCACAACTATCCTAATCTGACTGTTTAATGCATCATAAAACTCATCTCTTAACAAGTTTTATTTTTTTAAATAGAAAAAATAGGAGGTTATTTTTTATCTGATAGATATATAAATGCTAGATTCTATTCCATTTTTACGTATTCCAAAACAACTTCCTCCTGAAAAACATCGAAGTTTTGCTATTCTTACAATGGTAGGAATATTAGGCTTTTCTGCACATTTGGTTTTTCTGATACTTTTTATCGCTTTTGGAGTATATTCAATGGCGTACTTTAATGTGGCGAGTTGTTTTTTGTTTGCTATTATTTTTATGGCAAATCATAAAGGTAAAGCAGAGGCTGATATTTTGATGACTGTTTCGATAGGAGAAATAATTCTACATGCTATTTTTTCTGTTGTGATTGTAGGCTGGGAATCTAATTTTCACTACTATCTTTTTTTAGCAATGATGACTTCTTTTCTTGCTAATGATGTGAGTAAAAAGTCATATATTTCAAATATTGTTGCTTTTTTTTCCTACAT